>NZ_CACVRB010000001.1:0-133403 GCF_902756455.1 Candidatus Avelusimicrobium caledoniensis
GTCATGGTATTTTTGGAAGTGAACGGCAAACCCGATTGGTATAAGGCCACGTTGGAAAACGGCGAACTTGTTTTTACTCCGGCGCCCAGCCGCGTGTTTACAGACGATGAACTGATTATACATAAGTTCGGACGTGATGAGTGAAAGCAGGAAAGTTCTATTCCGCCTTGCGTCGGGCTCACGCCCGACCTATATGTTAATTTCCGTAACAGTATTTATAGGTCGGGTGAAACCCGACAAAACAAACCCCCACTCGTTAGAGCGGGGGTGTTTTTCAAGTTCGTAACTTACAAACTATTTGAGTAACGCTTTGCGCGAAAGACGTACTTTTCCGTTATTGTCAATTTCCACGCATTTTACTTCAATGATGTCGCCGATGTGCAAGACATCTTCAACTTTGTTAATGCGGTGTTTTTCAATCTCGGAGATGTGCAACAGTCCGTCTTTGCCGGGCAGAATTTCCACAAACGCACCAAAGGGTTGGATAGAAACCACTTTGCCTTTGTAGATTTTGTTGACTTCCGCTTCCGCCGTCATCATTTCAATTTCGGCTTTGGCTTGGTCCAACTTATCTGCGTTGGCGGCGGCAATCGTTACGGTACCGTCTTCCTCAATATCAATTTTGGTGTCGGTCGTTTCGGTAATGCGTTTAATATTCTTACCGCCGGGGCCGATGAGCGCGCCGATTTTGTCTACCGGGATGCGCAGTTTGAAAATGACCGGCGCATAGCGGGAAACATTTTTGTTCGGCTCGGCAATCGTTTTTTCCATATGGTCCATGATGAACATGCGGCCTTCGGTCGCTTGTTTAATGGCTTGGCGCAACACGTCAAGCGGGATACCCGTTTTGAGTTTTACGTCCATTTGGAACGCCGTGATACCTTTGCGGGACCCGGTCAGTTTAAAGTCCATGTCGCCCAGGTGATCTTCTAAGCCCATAATGTCGGACAGCACGACAAATTTGCCGTTTCCGCTAATAGCACCCATAGCAATACCCGAGCAGGCCGATTTCATCGGTACGCCCGCGTCAAACAGGGCGAGTGAGCCGCCGCAGACGCTGGCCATAGACGAAGATCCGTTAGATTCCATAATGTCAGACACTACGCGGATCGTGTACGGGAATTCTTCTTCCGACGGGATCAGCGGCAATAAAGCGCGGCGGGCCAATTCTCCGTGGCCGATTTCGCGGCGGCCCGGAGAGCGGTCCGGTTTGCACTCACCCGTAGCAAAACCCGGGAAGTTGTAATGGAGCATAAAGCGTTCGTAGGACGTTTCATCCAACCCTTCTACCATTTGTTGGTCGTCGGGCGTGCCCAAAGTGGCGACCGCCAACGATTGCGTTTGACCGCGGGTAAACAAGGCAGACCCGTGTGCACGCGGCAAGAGACCTACCATAGAACTTAACGGGCGGATCTCGGTCGGTTTGCGGCCGTCCACACGCACGTTTTCGTTAAGCACCATGGCGCGGGATTCTTCGTACATAATGTTTTCTAAAGCAATTCCGGCATAGGTGGCGGCGTTTTCCGCGTAGGTAGCCGTGAGTTCTTCGGTAAACGATTTTTTCAGTTCGGCCACTTGTTTGTCGCGGGTTTGTTTGTCGCTAAACGCGTGCAAGATTTGTTTGGCGGTTTCGCGGAATTTGCCGTTGGCAAGATCCGTTACTTCTTGCGGCAATTTTTCTACGACATATTCAAATTTCGGTTTGCCGGCCAACTCGCGCAGTTTAAGTTGCGCGTCGCACATTTTGTCAATTTCCGGTTTGGCGGTTTCCATCGCTTTGATGATGGCTTCTTCTTCTACTTCTTTCGCGCCACCTTCTACCATTAAAAGACCTTGTTTAGATCCCGCGATGACGAGGTCCATGTCGCACTCTTCGTGTTGGTCTTTGGTCGGGTTGACAATATACTCACCGTCTTTGCGGCCGATACGTACGGCGGCTACCGGCTCGTTAAACGGAATGTTGGAAATGACTAACGCCGCAGACGAAGCGAGTACGGATAAAATATCCGCATCGTGTTTATCGTCGCTGGAAACGACCATGGCGGTTACGTTGGTTTCGCAAGCGAAACCTTCCGGGAAGATCGGGCGCAACGTGCGGTCAATGATGCGGGAAGACAAGGTTTCTTTTTTGCTGGCTTTGCCTTCGCGTTTGAAAAAACCGCCGGGGATTTTGCCCGCGGCGTACGTTCTTTCTTTATAATTGACCGTCAAGGGCATAAAGTCGGAAATGCCCGGTTTTTGTTCTTTGGTGGAAACAGCGGTGGAGAGCACCATGGTTTCACCTAACGTAGCCATAACAGCTCCGTCAGATTGTTTGGCGATTAAACCCGTTTGCAGTTTAATTGTTTGCCCACCGACATTGACTTCCACTGTTTGGATATCAAATTTGTGGTTAAAATTTTCCATTTACAGATCCTATTTTCTGAGTTTAAGTTCTTTAGTGACGGCCTGATATTTTTCAAAGTCAGAGCGTTTCAAGTAGGCCAATAAGCGTTTGCGTTGGCCGACGAGTTTATTTAAACCTCTTTCGCCCGCAAAGTCTTTCGGGTTGGTTTTGAGGTGGTTAGAGATATATTGGATGCGTTCCGTAATCAGCGCGATTTGTACGGCGGCAGAGCCGGTATCGGTCGGGCTGGTTTGGAATTTGCTGATGATGTCTTTTCTGTCTTTTACTGAAAGTACCATTTTACTTTACACTTAGGGCTGCAACCTAACGACCAAGCCGCATTTATCCTAAAAACGACCGAGCCGCAGCGGAGCCCTTCTCCTATGTTTAATTTTTTTCGTACAAAAGTACAAACTTATTATAACAAATTATGGGGTATAATGTACGCCCCGTTGCGGCAGCGTGTAGCTGGTCATGTAATCGTCCATATACTGCCGGAACAGGTCGCGGTAAATTTTAAATACTTGGTGGGGCGGTTTGTTTTTGACCAATTCGTCGGCGGTAATATCCACGATGTAACTGATGTCAGGGTCATTTTCCCCGGTGGGTTGTATTTTTTCAATATGCAAGTGTAAATACCCGACCATGGTTTTTTGCGAAGGGAAATCGTTTTGCAGTGAAAACTCGTGCGGACTCATACGGATGGTGTATCCTTCCGGGGTAAGGGCGCGTACAATTTGGTCTATTTCTCGGGCGGTTACTCCGTTTTCTAAAAGTATTCGGGTTACGTAACGGCTGTTGTGAACCAAACGTATATGCGGAAGTTGTTTTTCTATTTCAAAGGCCCTTTGGGCGTTAGGTTTAGCAATGCCTTCAATTTTAATAACCCGGTGGAAATGTTTAGCAAGCGGCAAGGCCGGGTTTTCCCCGCGGTAAGCCACACTGATAAACGAGCCCGAAGGTTGCGGCCCTAACTTCATAGAATATAATTTGTCTAAAATGCGGTACGTTTCGTCGTCGGGTGTGCCGTTGCGGACGGCCTTACGCAACGCGTCAAAGGCCGCAGTGGTGTCCACATTGAGCATAATTGCCTGTTCGTTTGCGAGGTACCATTCTTCAAAATATAAAGGATCGTCCACGAAATCTGACGGTTGGGTCAGTAAGTGGTGGGTGTCCGTCCACGGGACGAGGCCGTAATGGTCGGCCCGGGCCTGTGCGGCGCGGCGTTCCACTTCCGGGGCGATAAAATTAAACGCAATTTCCCCCCGCTTGGCGGCTAAGGCACGTTCGTTTAGTTGGTTAAGCCGGTAAACAGGAGAGGACGGATCCGGTTTTCCCCAAAACTCATCCGCGCCATGATACAAATGATTAGTTACCCGGCGATACAAGGTTGATTGGATGGGCGGATACGCTTTGTGTTCGGCCAGATAGGTGGCCAACTCATTGTATGCTTGCTCGGCGACTTGATAAAATTTGACGGTAGCCGCATTGTAGCGTAGCTTGAGATAACGCAACTGGGTGAGGGCCTCGTTATTGTCTACCGGATAATAAGGATTCATTACCTCTTGCAATTTGCGGTACAGTTGTATTTCTGCGCGTTCTTCGTCTGTATATTGGTCCGGTTTTTTGCCCGGTATAGCCGCACGCGGGAAAGTACCGTTGCGGGTAATGACGGCTTGGGTTTGTTCCAACAGGACCTGTATGGGCGCGATATCTTTTTTTTGCTGTTCGTCTTTAAATTCTTTAAGCCGTTGCAAAGCCGGGTCGGTATCTATTAAATGGGCTTTTCGTTGTAACATATTGTTGAGCGTTTGGCGCAGATGAACTTCAAAGCGTTCCTCTGCCGTGTAAGCGAAAGGATGCACTCCGGTAACATACGACAAAGGCATGCGGTTGTTTTCAGCCACGAAAGCTTGTAATTGTTCCAACAGTTGCTGCGGCGTAGTTTTTTGAGACATAAATTGTTGTAATTGTTCCAGGGCCGGGTCTCTTTTAAAATCACTTGCACCGGCGTTTCGCAAAGTGTGGTAAATAGTCCGGCGCAGGGTTGTTTCCGCGCGTTCTTCGGGGGTGTATTGTTCGGCGGTTTTACCTTTGATTTGGTAGCGTGGTAACGTGCCGTTGGCTGTTGTAAATGCTTGGACCGCTTGAAGAAGGGCCGCGGCGGAACGGTCCCCGGTGGGTTGGGCGTATGTTTGATATAATTTTTTGATGCGGCCTTCTAACGAAAAATCATCGGCGGACAGATTTTCCCGCTGGGTAGTATAAGAAATAGAAGTTGCCAGCCGGTATTCGTTTTCGGGCGTTCCCCCGAAATTGCTGGGCAAACGGTCATACAGCGTAACGAAATTTTGCAACGAGCGCAACCGGAACAGCGACTTTAATGAGAAACCGGGCGCTAAATTTTTACTGACCAGTTCTTTACATTGTTCTTGGGAAAAATAGTCAGGTGCGATACTTTGCAACGTGTTGGTAAAGCGGTCGGCAAAGTCCCAATCGTTTCCCCGTAAAGCGAACCCTCCTTGTGCCGAGCGGGTCATTAAACTGTAATCGCTGATGGACAAGGCGGTGCGAATAAAACCAACTTGTTCGGGGGTATAAATGGACGAAAGGCGTGTTTTCCAATCCGGCAGATATCGGTTGAGCAGTTGGGTAGAAGATTCTAACGGGCCGAACTGGGTGGGCGTAAGGGAAGGGGCCTGTAAAATTTTGCCTACATCTCCGACGGTTGTGGCAAGGCCGGGCAAATCTGCTACGGAAGGCAAGGCCGGAGCGGATAATGTTACAGACGGTGAAATCGTACCCGCTGACGGATAAACCCCCGCGCGGAATTGCCGGACAGCATCGGTAATTACCTTGACCGATACAGTTGGGTTTAACTGGCGCAGATAGGCCACTTGGGCTTCAAATGAAACCATTTTGTACAAGTGGGATATACCCTTGATTGTAATGGGCGGTTTTCCCGCGAAACTTGCTACGCAAGCGGTGAATAAAAGCAATAAAGTAAGTTGAAATTTTTGCAACCAATGTTTAGACATTTTTTCCTCTGTTTATATTATAGAAATTTATCACTTCACTTCGTTTGAACAAATATATTAGCTACTTCTAAGGCCTCTTTAATCAGTTGTTCCGCGGCGGCGCGTAAATTCCGCTCGGTCGGATCTGCGCTGGTGGCACTGGGTACACGTCCGTTTTGCGTGATAAAACGGTTTAAATCTTGGCGCAGTTGCTCAATTGTGGAAAGAGTAGCCGTCTGTTCTGCCATCGGAATTGCCATAGGCCGGGGAACGGTGGGAGTTGCCCCCGTTATTTCCCGTTCGGTCCAAAAATCGGTAACGGCCTTTGTTTTCTTTTCTTGCCAATATTCCCGCAAAGCGATAACGTACGGGTCATTGGGGTCGCCTTTTTTCATATACAAGAGTGCGGCGGCATGCAAGGCGCGTCCGTCGTTAGGCAAGTGACCGTTCTCTTCAAAATAGGCCCGTGTTTCTTCAAATACGGATTGGGGCGTACGTTTGACATTTTGGCGGTGAGAATCAAGCAACGCACGAACGGCTTGCACATCGGGATCGTTTGGATCGGATTTGCCAAGCATTTGGCGGGCCGCCCGGGCGAGCAAACTGCGGGGATGTAAAATATCGTTATGGGCAAAATATTCCTCTAAATCGGTGCGCATTTGTTGGGGCGAACGGTCATGGGGCGAAATGCGGTTAGGCCGTTGTTGGCGCGATGAAATCATTTCTTTTATTTGTTGGGCAAGCGGGTTGTCTAAGAAAGTTTTACTAACAAACGCGGCAGCTTGATACAGGGCACTTGAGTGTGGCGGTAGTTGGTCGTTGTGTCCGGTAAAATATTGGGTTAATTCTTCAAAAACATTTTCCGGCGAGCGAGATGTTCTCTGTTGTTTTCGCTCGTCTACCATTTGTCGGATAGCGGCTACGTTGGGATCATTAGGGTCGCCGTTTTTAAGAGCGCGGTAATAGCGGATCCGTAACGAACTGTTGTGCGGCGGCAATTTATCATCGTGTTCCTTAATATATTGTTCCAATTCGCTACGTGTTTTGGCAATAGACGTAGCAGAATTTCTTAACCCTTTTTCCTGCCAAAAATTTTTTAGGGCTTGTACATACGGGTCATTGGGGTCGCCGTGGTTTATTTTTTCATTGGCGGCAGAATGTAAAGCACGGCCGTCGCTGGGGAGATGGCCGTTTTCGTTATAATATGCTTGTACTTCTTCAAATACTTGTTGGGGCGTACGTTTGATGTTTTGGCGGTGAGTGTCCCACAGTTTTTGTATGGCTTGGACGTCCGGGTCGTTGGGATCACCGTTTTTAAGCAGTTTGTTTACGGCTTGATAAAGTGCCCGGTCATTATTTAAACTGTCGTACCGCTTATAATGCTCTTCTAAATCGGCGCGCAGTTGCTTGGGGGAACGGTCTTTGGGTGTAGGCGTGTTGGGCCGTTTTTGGCGCGCTTTTCGTAACTGAATAATAATTTGAACGTCGGGGTCTTCCGGATAATGTTTGATGATGCGTTTAATCGCTTCATCCAATGTTCCCTTGTGTGGCGGGAGTTGGTCGTTATGTTCTTTTAAATAGATTTCCAATTCTTCACGCACTTGTTGCGGGGAGCGTTTGACTCTTTTTTGTTTTTGCGTTTCTAATATATCCCGCATGAAAATAATATCGGGGTCATTAGGGTCGCCGTTTTGAACGCGGTATTCGGCCCGCACACGCACCGGATGTTTATATGGCGGAATATTTCCGTCATGTTCGGCAAGGTATTTTTCAAATTCCGCCCGGACGGGAGAAACCGGAGTAAAACGGTCTTGTTTGTGGCTGTTCCATAACTCGGTAATCGCTTGTACGTTTGGGTCGGTTTTGTTTCCCTTGTTAAACAGGGCATACACATTTTTACTTAGCGGAGTGCTCCCGGAAGGCAAATCGGTATGAGTGGAAAAATAAGTTTGCAAGTCAGTCAATACCTCGGCCGAATTGGGCAATGCGCCTCTTCGTTGCTTATTGCTTTGCAACAAATCAATAACGGCTTGGACATTTTCATCTTGCGGGTCAAAACGCTCTTTGATGCGGTACGCGGCCGAGCGTAACGGGTGGCCGTCGGGCGGGAGTTGTCCGTCGTGTTCGCTTGTGTACTGCTCTAAATCTTCCCGCACTTGTTTGGCACGTTGGGCAGGGTCCATGTTGGGTTTGGGCGCGCCCGCTGTGCGTTGGGCCGGGTTGTCTGTTTTTAAACGTTGGCGCGACGCTTCGCGCACATCCAATAAATGCTTATTCCACAACGCACGTACGGCGGCAACGTGTTCGTTTTCATCCGTGGGGTTTTGTCTAAATAGACGGCGTATAGCTTGGTCCAATGAGGTATGATTGGGCGGATATTGGCCGTCGTGTTCTTTTAAATAGGTTTCCAATTCTAGGCGTACTTTTTCCGGGGTGCGTCTGTCCCGGATGGCATTGTCGGTCAGTAACGTGATAATGGCTTGCACGTCCGGGTCGTTGGGGTCGCCGTTGGCTTTGACGTCTTCGGCACGGCGGCGCACAGGCGTATTGCTCACGGGCAATTGACCGTTGTGCTCTTGCATATAGGTTTCTAATTCGGCGCGGACTACGGACGGCGTTCGCAATTTTTTTTGCCGTTTTCCGGCGAGCAGTTCCGTGATAGCTTGTACATCCGGGTCGTTCGGATCGCCCGTTTCGCGTACGTATTTAGCGCGTTTGCGTAGCGAACTTTCCGTAGGCGGAAGCCCCCCGTGTGCGTCTATATATGCTTCCAACTCGGCGCGGGTTTCATCGTAATGGTGTCGGGGTGTTTGGTTTTGCCAGCCGCGCGGTTTAATACGGGCTTTCCATATTTCGCTGATCGCTTGTACATCGGGGTCCGTAGGATCAGCTTCTTTGAGAATCTTATACACTGTTACCCGCAAGGTGTGATTGTTCGGGGGCAGTTGGTCGTTATTTTCGCGAATGTAATTTTCCAACCGCTCGCGGACACTTTGCGGTGTGTTTTTGGTCTTCCAACCGGGATTGCCGCGGGGTTTGGCCGGGGTTTGCACGGTGGGCACCGTTTCGCGGCGGACAGAAGTTGTTTTTCCCGTTTTGGCCACCGGGGCCGCTGGGGTGGTTTTTGGTTTAGCGGGTAATTCCAAAATCAAATCGTCATCATCCGCCGTCGGAGTGGTTACAGGGACCTCCGGCGCGGGCCGTTCGTTGGCTGCCGTCGGGCGCGGTTCTTCTGCGCGGGCAGAAGTAACGGCGGGCATTTCGCGTACCGGAACGGTAAATGCGGGCTTGGCCAACGGACTTGCCAAGCCGAACGTGCGTTCCGGTTTTTTCAGCAGACGAAGCGGGTTATCTTCCGGGTGCGGCAAGGAAAGTTCTTGGCGAAGCAACGCAGTAATATTTGCTTGTGCGGCGGCTTGGTTGAACATTTCATCTAATCCTTCACGAAGGGTAAGCCAATCTTTGGTTACTTCCAGGGACGGGTTACCCAACACATAGTTAAAAGGGTGGTGGGCGATAATTTCCCTTTGTAAGAAAGGCGGAAAATCGCTTTGGTGTGTGGCAATACGGTTTTGCGGGATATCAAGCCGTTTCCCCGCTTGCAGGGCTATTTTTTGTACGCCGTCCCATACCAAAGGTAACACAAGCGGTTCTTTGGTGTTCTTATCTGTTTCTGACAGACGTACTTGAGCCAACTGTCGCAATTCGTCGTAAGCACCTAAGTTAAGCAAGGCGCGGGTTAAAAATAAATCTTTAAAGCTGTCAAACGAACCGAAATCTGTTTGGGCGACCCGTAAAATATCACTTGCATCGTTTTTTGTTCCCAATAAACCGAGGTTTGTTACCGCACTCATTTGTTGGGAAAAATAATCGTTGGGAAATACGCCCTTTGTTCCTACGCCGCCTACAATTTGCCGGTAGTAAGTAAGCATTTCACTCAGTTGCACGGCTGAAGGCAGTACAATTTCTTCTTCGGTAGTTGTAAATAAATAAGCGGGCACGGCTGATTCAAAAAACAGTTTTTTTGTATTTGGGGAGAATACCGTCCAGCCGTTTTCGTTTCTGGGGCTGGCGATTAAATCGGGCACGTTGTTTTCCAACCGTTTTAAGTCCGCCAGGCCTTCGGGAAAAATTTGTTTTTTATGATTCGGAAAAATAGCCTCGTGCATAGCAATAATCGGGTGGATATTGAGGCCGAAGGATCCCCCTTTGAGTAACAAGGGACGGTCTACCGAGTTGAAAAATCCGCCGAAGCCGGGCACGGTTACTTGAGTCAAACGTCCGGTGGCCTGCGTGATTTGCGGATGAAGGCCGGAGTGTAAAGTAACCACCTTGCGCGGCATCCGCAGCGGCGGGATCTTTGCCCAAGCAGACATTAGCTCTGCGCCAAGAAAGATAACCGATAAAATAAAAAATTTCTTCATCATACCTTAATATAATAATAAAATGCAAAACGCGTGAACAAGGGTCAAAAGACCTAATTTACACCTATCCAAAAGACCTATAAAAAGGGGGCGTCCGCGGGTGATGTGCGGACGCCGGGTTGTAGGAGGTCAGTTATAAGTTACCGGGTAAAAGGCGGGCGGTTAGTTCGCGCTCCATGACATCAATTTCCAATTGGGTAGCTTGATACCAATCCGCAAAATTATAATTGATATCCGCAAAGGTGCGAAATAAACATTTTTGCCGCACATCTTTACTTAATTTTTGTTTCCGCTTTGCCATGACTAACACCTCTTTGTGTTAAATGTAAATCATACTTGTAGTTTAGGGGTTTACGTTATTTTTACGAGGGTCATTGGGTCTATTTTAAATTAGTTTTTAGACCTAGTTTTTTATAAAAGCGGGACCTATCTTGCTTTAGGTACAAGGTCCCAGATTTTTGATATACTTTTATATATGTCAGACGAGATTTTACAACGCGCCACGCAAACGCATACCTTATCCAAAGCGGAAATTGTCCGCTTGCTTTCGCTTGAAAATGCCGAAAAACTTTTTGTTGCGGCCGATAAAGTGCGCCGACAATTTGTGGGCGACGGCGTTTATCTGCGCGCGCTGATAGAGTTTTCCAACTATTGCAAAAATAATTGTTTATATTGCGGTATCCGCGCGGGCAATACGCACGTTAAACGCTACCGCTTAACGCCGCAGCAAATTATAAAAACCGCCCAACAAGCCGTGTCATACGGCTATAAAACAATCGTGTTGCAATCGGGCGAGGACGTGTGGTTTGACACGGACAAGCTGTGCGAAATCATCCGTGAAATAAAAAAGTTAGATGTCGCGCTTACCCTAAGTATCGGCGAGAAATCACGCGAAGAATATGCCGCTTACCGCGCCGCCGGAGCCGACCGCTACCTTTTGCGCATTGAAACGACCGATAAAAATTTATACGAAAAATTAGATCCGCAAATGAGTTGGGAAAACCGCGTGCGGTGTCTATACGATTTAAAAGAACTGGGGTACGAGGTTGGCTCCGGCTCGCTGGTGGGCTTGCCCGGGCAAACGGTGGAAAGTTTGGCAGATGATTTATTATTTTTTCAAAAACTTCCCGTGGATATGGCGGGCATTGGGCCGTTTATCCCCCACCCGCAAACACCGCTGGCTAACGAAAAATCAGACGGACATTTTGAACTGGCCTTAAAAATGATGGCGGTAATGCGTTTGTTACTGCCGGACATCAATATCCCCGCCACTACCGCTATGGAAACGTTGCACCCGCAAGGCCGTTTATTGGCTTTAAAATCGGGCGCGAACGTGGTAATGCCCAACACAACGGATACGGAGTTCCGCCCGATGTACGAATTATACCCCGGCAAAATTTGCTTGGGCGACTGCGCCGAGAAATGCCGCGGTTGTGTGGAAAATAAAATCAATTCTATCGGGCGTTTTGTAGCTCACAAAAAAGGTTTCCACGGCGACTATTTGAAAGAAAAAAATTGATAAATACGTTGTGAAATTTTTGTTTTAATAAGCAAGCCATGCGCTTGCTTTTTTTGTCTTTTCGCCGGTAAAAATTTCTGCTTGACATCGTTTTTTTTTTTGCTACATTTTCTTTATTGGTATCAAATATCAATAAAGGAGAAAAATTATGCAAAAGAAAAAGTTGGGCCGTTTAGCTGGTTTTACGTTAATAGAATTATTAGTCGTTGTTCTCATCATCGGCATATTGGCCAGTGTGGCTCTGCCGCAATATAAATTAGCGGTAGACAAAACCCGCTTAATGAAATTGGTTTCTATGGCAAAGAGCATAGTAGCCGCCCAAGAAAATTATTATTTATCTAACGGGGAATATACGGATGTATGGGATAATTTGGCTGTAAATTTTAACGCAACCCAAACAAATGCCTACACGTTGACTTCTAACGCGGGGTGGTCTTTTTCGTTAGCAAGCCGCGGGTATCTTTGGATTAGCGATGTAAAATTACCGGATATTCAGATTTATTATTTTTACGAACATTGCAATCAATGTGCTCAATCTCCGGTTGGGGGAGGAATATCCTGCTATGCAAAAACAACAAGTAGTCATGCAAAAAAACTATGTAAAAATTTAACCAATAAAAAAATGTATGATGTCGGGTCCGGATCGGGAAGCAACAGCTATGTTGTGTATAAACTGGAGTAACCGCACTTTATTTCCATTTATTCCCCAAATATACTACAATATATAAGTAATAAGCGGACGAAGTCCGCGGCAGTTTTATTTTATCTAGGAGAACAAAACCGAATATGGTAAAGAAAACCGTAAAAAAAGCGGCCAAAAAAACGACCGCTAAAAAAGCAGTAAAATACATCTACTCCTTCGGTGCCGGTAAAGCCGAAGGCAACGGAAAAATGAAAGAACTTTTGGGCGGTAAAGGCGCTAACTTGGCGGAAATGTCCGGCCAATTAAAATTGCCCGTCCCCCCCGGCTTCACGATTACCACCGAAGTCTGTACCTACTATTGGAACAACAAACGCACCTATCCGAAATCTTTACAAGCTGACGTGCTTGCCAACTTAAAAGAAGTAGAACGCAAAGCGAAAAAAGAATTCGGCTCTGAAAAGAACCCCTTGCTCGTATCCGTTCGCTCCGGCGCGCGTGCTTCCATGCCGGGTATGATGGAAACCATTTTGAACATCGGTTTAACCGAAAAAACCATCCCGGGTATGATTGCCAAAACCGGCGATGCCCGCTTTGTGTATGACGCTTACCGCCGCCTTATTATGATGTACTCCGACGTTGTTATGGAAAAGGCCGCCGGTATTGAACCCAAAGACGGCGAAGGTATCCGCAAAATCTTAGACGGTATGATGGGCGACGTAAAAGCCAAGCTCGGCGTGAAAGACGATACGCAAATTCCGGCGGAAGAACTCAAAAAACTCTGCGTAGAATTTAAAAAGACCGTTAAAAAAGTGCTCAAAAAAGAATTCCCGGATGATCCGATGGAACAACTTTGGGGCGCGATCGGCGCGGTATTTGCTTCTTGGAACGGTAAACGCGCCATTGCCTACCGCAACATTGAAAACATCCCGCACGATTGGGGTACTGCCGTCAACGTACAAACCATGGTATTTGGTAACATGGGTAACGACAGCGCGACCGGTGTGGCCTTCACCCGCAACCCCGGCAACGGCGACAGCCACTTCTACGGCGAATATTTAATCAACGCCCAAGGCGAAGACGTGGTAGCCGGTATCCGCACTCCCTCGCCGATGAACAAATGGTCCACAAACGCCCACTCCAAAAACTTGCCCACCTTGGAAAAAGTAATGCCCAAAGTGTACAAGGAATTAGACCAAATTCAAAAGAAATTGGAAAAACACTTCCACGATATGTTGGATATTGAATTTACGATTGAAAACCAACGCTTGTGGATGCTCCAATGCCGCGTCGGCAAACGCAACGGTACGGCCGCGGTGCAAATGGCGTTAGATATGGTAAAAGAACGCCTTATCACCAAAGAAGAAGCCGTTTTGCGCGTAACGCCCGCGCAACTGGGCGAACTGTTACTGCCCGCCATTGACCCGAAAGCCGAAGCCGGTGCCAAACCGGTGGCGCAAGGTTTACCTGCCGGCCCGGGCGGCGCGTGCGGTAAAATCGTTTTCAATTCCACAGACGCTATTGAAATGCAAGAAAAAGGTATCAACGCCATTTTAGTGCGCGAAGAAACCAACCCCGAAGATATTGAAGGTATGCGCGCGGCGGCGGGTATTTTAACCCAACGCGGCGGTATGACCTCTCACGCGGCACTCGTTGCCCGCGGTTGGGGTAAATGCTGCATCGTCGGTTGCGGCGAACTGGAAATTGATTTGAACAAGAAAACCGTTTCCATGGGTGGCAAAACCTATAAAGAAGGCGATGAAATCACCTTGAACGGTACGAAAGGGTATGTCTATGCGGGCGCGCTTAAAATGTTAGGCGCCGGCGAAGGCAACAAAAACTTGGCCAACTTTTTAGCGTTGTGCGACAAGGTCCGCACGCTCAAAGTCCGCGCCAATGCCGATACGGAAGATGACGCTATCAAAGCGCGCAAATTCGGCGCGGAAGGTATCGGACTTTTCCGCATTGAACACATGTTCTACGGTAAAAATTCCGACAAGCCGCTCTTCATCTTGCGCAAGATGATCCTTTCCGGCAATGAAGCCGAACGCAAAGCCGCCGTCAACGAACTTTTCCCGTACATGAAAAAAGAAATCAAAGCCACGATGAAAGCTATGTCCGGCTTTGGTGTAACCGTTCGTTTGATGGATCCGCCGCTGCACGAATTCGTGCCGACCTTGCCCGAAAAACAACAAGAGCTTGCTAAAGCGCTTGGTATTTCCATGGCGGTATTTAAAGAACGTGCCGCCGGACTGCACGAAGTGAACCCGATGATGGGACACCGCGGTATCCGCTTGGGTGTAACGTATCCGGAAATTACCACGATGCAATCGCGCGCGATTTTTGAAGCCGCGGCTGAACTGATTAAAGAAGGCGTAAAAGCCCAACCGGAAGTGATGATCCCTTTGACCTGCGACGTCAACGAAATCATCACCCAGAAAAAACTCATCCGCGCCGCCTATGAAGAAGTAGTTGCCAAAACGAAAGTGAAAAAACTCAACTACTCCGTCGGTACGATGATTGAAATTCCGCGTGCGGCCGTCTTGGCCTATGAAGTAGCCGCCGAAGCGGATTTCTTCTCGTTTGGTACGAACGACTTAACGCAAATGACGTTTGGTTTCTCGCGCGACGATATCGGCTCGTTCTTGCCCGAATACCTTAAACAAGGTATCTTGGAAAACGATCCGTTCCAAACGCTGGACCAACGCGGCGTAGGGATGCTCATTGAACACGCCGTTTGCGAAGGCCGCGAACAAAAACCGCACCTCAAAGTTGGTATCTGCGGTGAACACGGCGGGGACCCGGCCAGCGTGGAATTCTGCCACCGCGAAGGGTTTACCTACGTGTCCTGCTCGGCGTTCCGCGTGCCGATAGCGCGTTTGGCTGCTGCTCAAGCCGCCGCCAAAGACGTCTTGGCTAAAAAGAGAAAATAAACGACTCTTGTAAAGTGTTGTTTTACGCACGAACCTCAAAACAAATTGTTTTGAGGTTCGTTGCTTTTTCTGCGAAACAATTTCTCAAAACCGGGCCATTTTGACGTACCTTGGGCTTGACGTACCTAGCAGTACGCCTATACGCCCAACTTGTCCGTCAAACTGACCTCGGTTTTGAAAAATCATCTTATCCTCTATTCTCTCTGGTAATGTAGCGCACGACATCCCTGTTTTTTCCGTCGGTAAAAAATAAAGCTTGACATCGTTTTTTTTTTTGCTACATTTTATTTAATAGTAAAAGGAGGTTGTATGAAAAACAAACAAGCATTTACGCTCATTGAATTATTAGTGGTCGTTCTCATCATCGGTATTTTGGCGGTGGTGGCGTTGCCGCAATATCAAGTGGCCGTAGCCAAAAGCCGTTTATCACAGGCGTTTGTGCTCGCCAAATCTATCAAAGACGCCGAAGAGGCCTATTATTTAGCTAACGGGGAATATACGGAAGATTTAGATAATTTGAGTGTTGATTTCGGACCCTATACATCAACAAGTACTCCGAGATTGGGTTCTACAAATACCTTTGCCAACAACTATACAGGAGTAATAGAAATTAACGGACTAGGGGGCATGGAAGACAGAGTAAGTGGTTGGGTTCCGCCTTATGCGTCCAGTAATAAACAAGGCATCGTCTTCTTTTTAGACCATCCTAAAGTACACCATTCTCTTGGAATTTTTAAGGGTATTTGGTGTTACGCTAAAAAAACCGAATATCAAAAAGCGTGCAAAGCTATGGGAGGAGTATTAAAAGATACGGTAAGCAATACCGGTATAAATGCTTATCAACTTCCTCTCTAGCCCTTGCATAGCCCTTTACATCATAGAACACCCTTAAGTAATAGGGTGTTTCTTTTTTATTGTCGGTAAAAAATTGCCTATTGACATCGTTTTTTTTTTTGCTACATTTTTTTATATGACATATTTATCAAGGAGAAAAAATAATGCAAGAAAAAAATAATTTGTTATCAAGTTGTTTGACCTCGCCCCTTGCGGGAGAGGATGCCCGCAGGGCAGGTGAGGGGGATCAAAGGGAAAACACTTTATTGTCCCCCCTCATCGGTTTTGAGTGCTTACGCACACAAAACCACTTCCCCCGCCAGGGTGGAAGTCAAACGGCTGGCGGTTTCACGCTCATTGAACTTTTGGTCGTTGTTCTCATCATCGGTATTTTGGCGGCGGTGGCGTTGCCGCAATATCAAGTGGCGGTAGCCAAAAGTCGTTTATCACAGGCGTTTGTGCTCGCCAAATCTATCAAAGACGCCGAGGAGGCCTATTATTTAGCTAATGGCGAATATACCACCGATTTGGATACGCTCGGTATAGATGTAGGAAATTATACAACGGTAACTAATGTCACAAATTATCTGAAAATAAAACTGCAAAACAAAACTCAAATAAGTCTTGCCACCAATGGTTATGGTTCAGTAGAAGATAGAGTGGAAATCTCTCTACCTAATCGCCCGCTGGAAGGTATTACATATTTTTTTGATAATTCTGTACGTGTTCACGAAGACCTTATTTTGAAGGGGTATTATTATTGTACAGCTAATTCTGCCGTGTATAACCAGGCGTGTAAAGCGTTGGGAGGTGTGTATGTATATACGGTAGGAGGTACAACTTGTAAAGTTTACAGACTCCCCCTCTAGCCCTTGCGCCTGTTCCCCCCTATTTACTATAATAGCACTATGAAGGCGTTTCCCATTATTGTATCTTCTCCGTCGGGGGCGGGTAAAACCACCATTATTGACGCGGTACTCAAGCGCAACAAAACCGTTGCGCGCGTGATTACCGCCACTACGCGTGCCCCGCGCACCGGCGAGAAAAACGGCAAAGATTACCACTTTTGGACGATTAAACAATTTGAACAAGCCATTAAAAAAAATCAAATGTTAGAGTGGGCACAAGTCCATACGTCCTATTACGGGATTCCCAAAAAATCGGTGGACGATTTAATCAAAAAGCACATCTGCCCGATTTTGGTTATTGACGTGCAAGGTGCACGCACCGTCAAGAAAATTTACGAAGATGCGGTACTCGTGTTCATTATTCCGCCCAGCTTAAAAGAACTGAAAAAACGTATTTTGGGCCGCAACGATAACACGCAAGATATTGAACTGCGCTTGGAAACCGCTAAAAAAGAAGTACAGGAATTGGACCATTACCACTACGTGCTTTTGAACGAACATTTGGACAAAGCCGTGGACGATATGGCAGGTATCATAGCGGCCGAACAGTGCAAAGTAACGCGGCAAGATTTGAAAAAAATTAAAAATCTGAAATAATTAAGAGGTAGACTATGTCCGGAAAAAACGAAAAAGAATTGGATGCTAAACTCATGAACTTTGACGGAGACCGCTACGATATCGTAGTCCTTGCGTCTATGTGGGCCAAGCAACTTCGCAAACAAAGCGAGTATAAAAGACAACCGCACGCGGTGGTCATCAAAGTAGCGTTAGACGATATTTTATCGGGCCGCGTTTCCAAAGAAGACGTCTTGCACATCAGCAAAGACAACTTGGAAAAAGAACTTAAAGCCCAAGAAGAAGCCCGCTTAGAAGCGGAACGTAAAGCCAAAGAACCCATGAAATTATAATGGATAAACAACAGTTGCGCCGGCTGGCGGGAGATTTAAAACACTTCCTCCAAGCTTGTGACGAAGACGACTTTATCCCTACGGCGGCCCCGGCAAACCAAGCGGCGGCCGCCGAAATTTCACGCGCCGCGCAAACGCTGTCGCCCGCGGCTCCTGCCATGCGGGAAAATTCTACGTTAACAATAGATTTTCCGCGCGCCCAGGAAGAAACCGCGCCTACGTCCCAACCTACTACTTCACAAGGAACGATTATGACTACTGCCCAAAAACAAGCCGCCTTACAAGAACTTGCCGAAACGATTAAACAGTGCTCGCGCTGTGCGTTGGGAGCTACGCGCTTAAACGCCGTGCCCGGCGAGGGTAACGTAGATGCGGAACTCATGTTTATCGGCGAAGGGCCGGGGTACGATGAAGACCGCCAAGGCCGTCCGTTTGTGGGCCGCGCCGGGCAATTATTAGATAAAATGATTGCCGCTATGGGGCTAACGCGCGAACAGGTTTTTATTGCCAATATCGCCAAATGCCACCCCATGATTGACCCGCAACATCCCGAAAAACACGGCAACGACCGGGCCCCCAACGCCGGAGAAATTGCCTGTTGCCGCAAATTCTTAGAAAAACAAATTGCGATCATCTGCCCCAAATATATCGTGGCATTAGGGGGCGTGTCAGCCAAAGCACTCATTAGCGATGCTAAATCGTTAGGTGCTTTGCGCGGTCAATTCTATAACTTGCATTTGGATAGTGTTGACCTGCCCCGCCCCGTGCAAATTTTAGCCACGTTCCACCCGGCGGCTCTGCTACGCAACCCGAATTGGAAAAAAGACGCTTGGAAAGATTTGCAAATGGTCATGGCCAGGCTGGGCTTGAAAGGGTTATCTCACTAATTTATGTTTTGCAAAGTAGCGTTTGATGTGCCATTGGACCGCGATTTTGACTACCGCGTGCCGGATGAATTGGCGGATAAAATTCGTCCCGGTATGCGTGTAACGGCACCATTTGGCCGCGTGCTTACAGGCGGAATTGTCACGCAAGTAACCGAAATTTCAGACGCGCCTGCCCACATTACCTTAAAAGAAATTGCTGCTCTCATAGATAAGCAACCGGTTTTCGGATCTGATTTTTTTCCCCTCGCCAGGTTTATTAAAAATAATTGGGGCGGGCCTATCGGACAGATTTTAGGTGCGCTCATTCCGGTTGCGCCGTACGTAAAATTTCAACCCCCCACCCAAGAAGTACGTATTAGCGTCAAACATCCGGCCTATACATTAACGCCGTCACAAACAAATGCGCTAAGCATTATTGAAAATGGCCCCGCGTATGAATTTCACGCTTTTTTATTAGACGGTCCGGCTTATTTCGGTAAGACAGAAACCGTCTTACGTGCCGCGGGTAAAGCGTTGTCTACTTACGGGCAGGTACTCATTACCGTGCCGGACGTAGCCGCCGCGCGCCAGTTTATCCGTGAGGCCCAAACCCGTTTTGGCGCAGACAACGTGTTTTGTTGGCACAGCCGTATGCTACAAAGTGCTAAGAAAAAACAATTCACGGCTATTTCTTCGGGCCGTCCGTGCGTGGTCATCGGTACGCGCTCGGCTGTTTTGCTTCCTTTCAAAAATTTACGGTTAGCCGCCATGCTTAACGAAGGCGACGATAATTATAAACAAGAAGAAAATAAACCCTATTACCACGCGCGTGATGTGCTTTTCTTTCGCGCCAAAGCGCACGGAGCAACACTGCTTTTGGTGTCGGCTACTCCGAGCGTAGAAGTAGAACATTTAGCCCAACGGGGTCAAATCCGGCGGCTTGCGTTTACCTCTTCCGTGCCGGGGCATAACTTTGTGTCGTCCGTAAAACTGGCTGAGAAAAAAGGCACGAAGTCGCGTTTTCTTTCCGATTTACTCGTTACCGCATTAGCCGAAAATTTACAAAGACATGAAACCTCTTTACTCATTTTAAACCGTTTGGGATACGCCAGTGCGTATGCGTGTGTCAATTGCGGTACGTATGCACGGTGCCAAAAATGCGGCGGTATTTTAGCACACGAAAAAACCGCGGACGGATCTTTTTTGGTTTGTAAAAAATGTGGCCAAAAAGCACCGCTGGAACAGGAGTGCCCCAAGTGCCACAACCTCGTTTTTAAATCACGCGGTGGCGGTACGCAGAAAGTAGCGGCGGATATCGCTAAAATTTTCCCGCAAGCCAAGTTACTGCGTTTGGAGTCTGATACGCTTAAAACCAAAGGCGGACAGGGCTTTGAGGCCTTAGACGCGCTTACAAGAGGAAGTGCGGATATTATCGTCGGTACGCGGGTGGCGGCGGGGGCGCTACGCGGGGCGAAAATTACGCTGTGCGGTGTGTTGGATGCTGATTTGGAATTATCCTCCCCCGACTACCGCGCCACCGAAAAATTTACCCGGCTTTTATTTGAACTGCGCGGCCACGTGTCCGGTCATAAAAACGGGCGGCTCATTATCCAAACCGCCGACCAAGACGGATATGACTATGCGCCGTTGTTTGCTAATAACTACAAAGATGCGTGCGAAACGGAAACTGCACTGCGCGAGAGTTTTAATTATCCCCCCTTTGTCCACTTATTTAAAATGACGTTAAAAGCCAAAGACAGGATATTACTTGATGCGCAAACCACGCGGCTTAAACAGCTTTGTACGCCGCTTTGCACGGAAATTTTAGGACCCGTCTGGTGTGCTAAAAAAACCGATACGCTTAAAAAACAATACCTACTTTTTAAGACGGACGCGTCGCACCGCGCCGATTTACTGGCCTTGCTGGATAGTTTTGAGCCGGCCAAAAAAGTAACGGTAAAATTAGCCGCCGACCCGTACGACTTCTTTTAATTTGATAGAATATAGACAACCTACTTTTAGGAGTTTTTTATGACGACTGATGAACAAATTTCTTTTTTAACACGCGGTTGCGTGGATATTGTTTCCAAAGCGGACCTCGCCAAAAAATTAGAAAGCGGCAAAACGCTTAAAGTAAAACTCGGGTGCGACCCGACCAGTGCCGACTTACACCTCGGCCACAGCGTGGCGCTTTCTTTAGTGCGCCGCTTCCAAGATTTGGGCCACAAGGCGGTTTTGGTTATTGGCGATTTTACAGCTGCTATCGGCGATCCGTCCGGCCGCGATTCTACCCGCCCGGTGCTTGCGCGGGAGCAAATTTTGCAAAACGCCAAAACCTATACTGACCAGGCCTTTAAAGTATTAGACCCGGCCAAAACGGAAATCCGCTTTAACAGCGAGTGGTTAGACCCGTTTGTTCACGGGAAAGATTTATTGCAAACGTTGCAAAAAATTACGGTAGCGCAAGTATTAGAACGCGATGATTTTAAAAAACGCATGGCGGCCGGTAACCCGATCAGCATGTTGGAAGTGCTGTATAGCTTGTTCCAAGGGCAAGATTCCGTGGCGTTAGAAGCCGATGTGGAACTGGGAGGAACAGACCAAATTTTCAATTTGCTCGTCGGACGCCAACTGCAAAAAAATAACGGCATTGAGCCGCAAGTGGCCCTTACCGTGCCGCTTTTAGTCGGTTTAGACGGTGTGAAAAAAATGTCCAAATCGTACGGCAACTACGTGGGGCTTAACGATGCACCTAATGATATGTTCGGCAAGCTTATGTCTATCCCCGATGAGCTGATGCCCATGTATTACGAACTTTTGACAAGCGAAAACGTGGACGAAATGAAAGCCATGCACCCCATGGCCGCTAAAAAGAAATTAGCGGGTATTTTGGTAACGCGTTTCCACGGCGAGCAAGCCGCTAAAGACGCACTAGCCAACTTTGAAAAAGTTTTTTCTAAAAAAGAATTACCGACGGATATGCCCGAGTTCAAACCCGAGCCGGGCGCGCTTATTTCCGCCGTACTTTTTGCCGCCGGCGCCGCCGCCAGCAAAAATAAAGCCCGCGGCCTTATTGAGCAGGGAGCGGTGCGTTTAAAAGGCGAACGTATTACGCAAGACGGTCCGCTCACTTTTGAAAACGGCGACGTGTTACAAGCCGGTAAACGCCATTTCTTTAAACTGGTTAAATAACTATGAAAAAATTACTTTTGTTTCTGGTGGTTTGTGTAGTGTTGTTGGCCGCACTTACGTGGGGAGCAAAAGTGTATTTTTTTAGCGACGGCGCACCCGTGGTAATGACCATTGCCTCCGGTCAAAGCGGCAGTTCCGTGGGGCGTCAGTTAAAAAAGAAAGGCATTATCCGCAGTGAACTTTTATTTAAAATTGTGTTGAAACTCACGTCGTCAGCGTCTGATTTAAAAGCCGGAAAATTTGATTTGCGCCAAAATATGTCCGAGTTTGAAGTAATTAACTGTATCAAAAGCGGGCGTTGCACCCATTACGAAAAAGTAACTTTTTTAGAAGGGTGGCGCAGTGAAGAAATTGCCGAAGAACTGGCCGAGTTGGGCATTACAAACGCGCATGAGTTTTTGCGCATTGTCCGTCAAGAGAAGTTAGAAGGTAAATTGTTCCCTTCTACGTATTTGTTTACGGCCAATATGCCCGCGCGCGCGGTAGTCAATAAAATGCTGTCCCAGTATGAGCAAGCTACCGGACCGTTATTTAAAACATATCCTACCAAACTGACTGAAAACCAAGTGCTCACATTGGCCTCTATTGTGGAGCGCGAAGCCGTTGTGCACGACGAACGCCCGAAAATTGCCGCGGTGTATTTAAACCGCTTTAACATTGGTAAAAAACTGGAGGCCGACCCAACCGTACAATATGCCTTAGGATTTAATCTTAGGGAAAACCGTTACTGGAAAAAAGGACTTACCTACCAAGATTTAAAAATAGATTCGCCGTATAATACGTATCGTTACAACGGTTTACCGCCCGGACCAATCTGTAACCCGGGCTATGAATCTATCAGGGCGGTACTCACGCCGGAACCTAATTTTGAGGCACTGTATTTTGTGGCGGAATCGGGCGGGCGGCATGTGTTTTCCCGCACGTTTGACGAACACCGCCGCCATATTAAGCGAATTAGAGGAAAATAAATTTTCCCGCTTGAGTAAGTAGCGAAAATTTGTATACTATTAAGGAAGTTGATTACAGGAGAAAAATTATGAAAAAAGGTTTTACCCTTATTGAAATGTTAGTAGTAGTGCTTATTATCGGGGTTTTGGCGGCGATTGCCGTGCCGCAGTACGAGGCCTCTATTGAAAAATCGCGCGTGGCGGAGGCACTCGTAATGATGAAATCTATTGCCGATGCCGAACAGCGTTATTTTCAGGCCAACCCCAACGAAACAACTGTTACCAAACAGAACCAAATTGCCGATGTTGATTTGAAAGGCGGTTGTTGGGTGCCGGGCAAAGCGACGACAGGGGCATCTTCCTACCGTACCCGCAACTTTACGTATGATTTAGGTGGATCAGATGGCGTTGTAACCGCGTACCGCATTGACCGGGCGACCAACGCGTTGTGTGCTGACGAACAAACCGATCCGAGCGATAGTATTTACAGTATGTCTTGGGGCCCTTATTCTACCAACCGCTCTTGCAGCGCTACGGACAATACCGATGAAAGTGCCGTGGCTATTTGCAACTTCGTACGGGCGATGACAAATTAAAAAAATTCTTTGTAAAAAACAACCCCCGGGTATGTGCCGCACAGGCAACCCCGGGGGTTTTTTCTGGATAATTTTTCTATAAGTTCATTAACAAGCGGGCGATGTTGCGCGCGGCACGTATCGGGTTGGGAATATTCAACCGCAAATACGCATAACGCATCGCCGATAAACGACGGGGGTTACTCACTTGGTTAAAGGCCGTGACTAGACGTTGGAATAATTTTTTATCATCCTGCGCGATAATGGCACAACGTCCGTCGGCTAAAATTTTGGCATTATAATACTGATGATTGCCCGCCGCATGCGGGAATGGTACAAGCACCGCCGGAAGTTGGCAATACATCAGTTCCGCCAACGTGCTGGCCCCACTGCGGCAAATAGCTACGTCGGATACTTTCATCAGTTCGTAAATTTTGTGGCTGTATGACAACACCGCCACGCGCGGATTATCCCCATACATTTTCCGCACGTCTTGATACCATTTTTCGCCCGTTAGATGGATAAATTGCCACTCTTGCAGTTGCTCGGCCAGTTTCACTACGGCCGCATTTAGATTTTTAGCTCCTTGACTTCCCCCCACCACAAATACCGTTTTGCGGGCAGGGTCCAGATGTAGTTTAGATAAAACGGTGTTGCGGTCAACATCTTCGGCAAATTCGGGGCGGATGGGCGTACTCATCAGTTTCATTTCTTTATTTCTGCGGCGTTTTTTATACAGCGGCAAACCGAGCATAAATAAATCGGTAAATTTTCCGCAGATTTTATTGGCCAGCCCCAACTTGGCATTGGAATCGTGTACAGCTGTTTTAACACCCATAAAATGGGCCGTAAAAATAAGCGGAAACGAAATATAACCACCCATGCCCAGGGCAACGTCCGGATGAAATTTTTTCACAATCTGACGCGTTTGTGCAAGGGCTTTAAAGAATTTACCCGTAAAACGCAAGTGGCGCAAAGGGTTAACGGAACGGGGCAAGCCCATAAAGTCAATCTCGCGGTAATTAAAGTTATTCTTTTTCAAAATTTGCACCGCTGGGTCGTCTTTGCGAACGATAAAAAGAACCTTGATGTGTCGCGCCCGAAAGGCCTTGCCTAAAGCAAGCCCGGGATAAAAGTGTCCTCCGGTTCCGCCGGAAGCAATAATAATGCGTTGGTTCATAAGTTATTTATTCCTATTTTTATAATTTGTTACGTCTTCGCGCGTTTGGTTGCGGGTGTTGTCTACGGCCGCTAAATTGAGAATAATGCCCATCATCACCAAGGTCATAATTACCGATGAGCCACCGTATGAGAAAAACGGCAGAGCGATCCCTTTGGTGGGCATTAACCCAATGGCCATAGCCATATTAAAAAATGCTTGCAAACAAATCGTTATGCTCAACCCGAAAATTACCAAACTGTGAAAATGTGTTTTGGCTACGCGTGCTAAACTAATTCCGCGCACCAGTAGCCAACAAAACCCCAATAAAATCAGCGAAATGCGAAACAGCCCAAATTCTTCGCACATCACGGAAAAAATAAAATCGGTATGGGCTGCCGGCAGATATTCTAATTTAAGTTCGCTGTTGCCCAGCCCCTTGCCAAACCAACCGCCCGAACCTACCGCCAAAAACGATTGCACGAGCTGATACCCGGTACTGCTCTCGGTAGCAAACGGGTTTAAGAACGAAAAGATACGCTCTCGGCGGTATCCCACAAAAAAGAGCTGTTGGATAATAAGCGGTGAAAGTATAGCCGCCGGCACCAGTATATGCAAAAACCGCATTCCGGCTACCAACAACATACACACAAATACGATACCCATTAAAAACGGCGTGCCGAAGTCCCGCTCGGCCAAAATAAGCCCTAGCGTAATACCGGCTACAAACATGGGTTTAATTAACAGCCGCCAGTTTTTGGCCAATTTCCCGGCGACACCTTCTAAATAATCGGCTACATAAATAACCAGTGTTACTTTGGCAATTTCAGACGGCTGCAATTTAAAAAAACCAAAATCTATCCAGCGGTGTACGTTGGCTTGCGTACGGGTAAATAAAACAATAATCAACAAAACCCATGTTATATACATCAAGTTGATAGGACGCAACCATTTAAGCTGTTGCAATCTGTCATACGTTTGCGATAATATAAACGCCGCCACTAAACCCATAGCGTCAAAAATTAGTTGCCGTTTGAAAAAAGCAGACGAATCAAATGCGCTGGATGAATAAGTAAACACCAACCCCGTCATCACAAACGCCAGCGTGATAACCACCAACCGTTTATCCAAGCGAAGCGGCCGCCAACCGTGCTCCCGCTCCTTTTCTAAGCGGCGTCCGGCGGCAGATTTATAAGCAAACGAATTGCGTTTACGCGGTGCTTTGCGAAATAGTTTGACCATACTTATCTGATTTTAAGCGAGGCCAGCGCCAGTAACATTAGCATCAGCCCCACGATCCAAAACCGTACAATCACTTTTGGCTCGGCAATTCCCATGAGTTCAAAATGGTGATGAATGGGTGCCATTTTAAATAAGCGTTTGCCGTGTGTTAATTTAAAATATCCCATCTGCAACATTACAGAAACCGTTTCCAGTACAAAAATGCCGCCGGCAATCGGCAGGAGTAATTCTTGTTTCACACACAACGCCGCCGTACCGATAACGCCCCCCAAAAACAGCGAACTCGTATCGCCCATAAACACTTGGGCCGGATACGCGTTAAACCACAAGAACCCTAAACATGCTCCAATGAGCGCGCCCATAAATACGGTAATTTCTCCCGCCCCGGGCACATAGATAATTTTTAAGTAGTCGGCAAATTGAATATTGCCTGCCAAATACGCAAAAATACCGTATGTAACGGCCGTACACACCATACACCCGCTGGCAAGCCCGTCTAAGCCGTCCGTCAAATTAGTAGCGTTGGAAGATCCCACAATTACCAGCATCGCAAAGGCAAAATAAAATACCGATAAATCAATAAACATTTTGCTCATGTACGGGATAATAAGCGAAGTGGCGTAATCGGGGTTAGGCGGGTTAAGGCCCAAATAGCTTACTACTACAAACGCGGTAAATAATTGGATAGCCAGTTTGATAGATGACTTCATGCCTTCGGGATTTTTCTTAACGAGTTTGGTGTAATCATCCATGACGCCCGCAATTCCCAACGAAACCGTTGTAAATACCAGTAGCCACAAATAACCGCTGTCCAACCGCGCCCATAACAGTACGCTGACAATCAAGCTCACAAAAATCAAAATACCGCCCATGGTCGGCGTGCCGCTTTTGGACAAATGCGATGCCGGCCCATATTCACGTTCAATTTGTTGTATTTTGTACGAGCGTAATTTGGCTACCACGCGCGGCCCAATCAGCAACGTCAAAAAGAACGCCGTAAAAATAGCCGCTCCCGTACGAAACGTGATGTAACTAAAGATATTTAAAAAACTAATATCGTCTTTAAACAGGGATAAGTAGTATAGCATGAAAGTTAGATCTCCTTAAAGATATTTTCAAAACACATGGAACGCGATGCTTTAATCAGGCAACAGCTCCCGGGAACTAACGCTTTTTTTAATTCACCAAGCCACGCCCGCGAAGATAACGCATAGTGCGCACGCGCTCCGCACGCGGTTTTTAATACGTCGTAAGCGTATTTCATTTCCGGTCCGGCTAAAAACACTTCATCAATGTTATTATCCAATACGTAGCGGGCAATTAACTGGTGGTAATTTTTGGAGGTGGCTCCCAGTTCCTTCATGTCGCCCAGAACCGCCACGCGTTTGACGGCTTTTTCCCGTCCTAAAATTTCCAAGGCATTTTGCATACTGACCGGGTTAGCGTTGTAACAATCTAAAATAAATTGTACGCCGTTTTTATGGCTACGCTCTAAACGCATGGGCATCGGTGTAAAACTAAGTAGCCCTTGGCGGATATTATCCATATATAGCCCTAGCGAAATAGCTGCCGCCGCCGCAGCCGCCGCGTTTAGTTTATCATGGCGTTCAAAATGTTTATTTATGACGTAGGCCTCCCCTTTATACGTAAAGGAAAAGTCATCGGTTTCTAAAATGCGCAGGTCCGCTTGCGCATTAAACCCAAACGATAAACTCTTGCCTTTAAATTCTGTTTTTAACCGGGCCAGATATTCGTTATCAGCATTGTAAACAAGAGTTCCACCGTGGTTTAAATGATGAGCAATTTCGGTTTTTGTTTTATATACGGTTTCCAAATCGCGGAAAAATTCCAAATGTGCCGCCGACACGTTGGTAATAACGGCCACATCGGGCAGTACTAAGCGGGCGGTTTCGTCAATATCACCCGGGTGGGAGGCCCCTAATTCAAAAACGCCGAATTTGTGTTTAGGTTGGATTTCCAAGAGCGAAAACGGCACGCCGAATTGGTTGTTAAAATTACCCACGTTGGCCACTGTTTCTCCGGCGGTTTGGCAGATAGCGCGCAACATTTGTTTAGTAGTGCTTTTGCCGTTGGAGCCGGTAACGGCTACGATTTTAAGCGTGCTGTTTTGACGGTGATATTTGGACAGCGCTTGCAGCGCCAACAACGGATTTTTAACCAGAATAAAAGCGGCTTGTGTGTTTGCGGGGACGGTAAAACCTGCTTCTTCTGCCACAACGAGTTTAGCCCCTTGTTGTAAAACTTGCGGGATAAATTGGCGGGCATCGTATTTTTCCCCTTTAAGCGCAATAAACGCATCGCCCGGCGAGACCACCCGGCTGTCCGTTACAAACGAGGTTACTTTATCTTCCGGGTTCCCCCCGACGAGTTTTCCTTCCATAACTTCGGCAATTTTGCGAAGTGTTAAATTTAATTTCATGTGATTTCTCCTTCTTAAATTAAAATTATATTTTACTCAAAATCTAATTGGTCCGGCTTGACTCCCTTGCGCGCCAGTAGCGGCTGGGCAATTTCTTTAAAAACCGGTGCGGCCGCCGTGCCGCCAAAGGTGTATTTGGCCGGGTTATCCAAAATAACTAAAACGGTAAATTGCGGATCAGTAGCCGGCACAAAACCGCAAAACGACACGACGTGGCTACGCTTGCCGTATCCGCCTTCTTTGCTTAATTTTTCAGCCGTACCGGTCTTGCCTGCCACGTTATACCCTGTAATTTGGGCCCGTTTACCCGAGCCGTTTTCAACGACGCTTTGTAATACTTTTGTTATGGTAGCGGCAGATTGCGGGTGTTTAAATACGTTACGTATCTTAATTGGTTTAGCATATTTTTCCACTTTGCCGTTAGCATATTCAATACGGTCAATTAAGTGCGGCTGCATCAGCACGCCTCCGTTGGCAATAGCGGAATAGGCGTTGATAAGCTGGATAGGCGTTACCGCAACGCCGTAGCCGTAACCTTTGGTAACGGTATCTACTTTGGTCCATTTGTTATACGGCAACACACTTCCTTTAGATTCGCCGTTAAAATTGATATCTGTTTTAGAGCCAAAACCAAACGCTTTGATATAAAAGTATAAGTTTTTAGCTCCCAAATCAAGCGCAATTTTACCCGCGCCGATATTGGAAGAGAGTTGCATAATTTCCGGAACGGATAAATAATCTTTTTTGTGCTGGTTATCCCGCACGGTAAATCCTTTGATTACTTCCCATTTACGTCCGTCCATATCAATACTGTCCGTCACGCGCACGGTACCGGCATCTAAGGCAGAGGCGATGGCAATGGTTTTAAACGTAGAGCCCGGCTCATAGGTAAACTGGAAAGCCAGCGATTGTCCGTCTTTAGCCGGATACGAAGCGGCGGCTAAAATGCGTCCTGTTTTGGGCTCTTGCACCAGGGCCACGCCGTGTTCTGCGCCCACTTCCTCTACGGCTTTTTGAAGGGCGGTTTCGGTGTAATATTGGGCAACGGCATCAATCGTCAAATAGACGTTTCCTACCGAGCGTTCTTCCTTGAGTTTGCGGTCATAAATCACGGCTCCGCGGCGGGCATGCTTGGCGCGTTTTTTACTGATGTCCTGGCTGAGCTCTTTGTTAAACATTTGTTCAATACCCGATAAGCCGAAATTTTTAGAGTTGGCCGTCCCTAATATATCTAAAGCGCTGTCCCCGTACGGGTGGATACGTTCATATTCGGGGGTAAGCTCCAGCCCTTGCCCCAACGACGTATGCAACATTTCTTCCATTTGGATATAGACGTCGGGCTTTATTTTTTTAGCTACAAAGAAAAACGGGCTGTGCTTATTCCATTTTTCCAAGATTTGTTTTTTGGGTAGGCCCAAGATTTTGGCTAAAAAATCAACGGTCTTGTTTTTATCTTTTACGTAGCGTTTGCTGATACCGCACGAGTGGGTGCGTACCGATTCGGCCAACGTTTTACCGTTGACGTCTAAAATTTTTCCGCGTAAGCGGTCCTCGGATAAGTAGTTATAAATAGCACGCTCGGCTTTAGAGGCAAATGCCTCGTGCAAGAACGTTTGCATATAGAAAAGCCGTATAAAAATAATTAGCGGGATAAACAACATCAAAAGCCCCATAATACGCATACGGCTTTTAATGTTAAACACCACCGGAGAAGCTACTTTCTTTTTAAACATAATTACTTATCTAACACTACTACCCGCGTCGGGTGGATAGGAGTGAGTCCAAAATCTTCTTTGGCTTGTTGGGAAATGCGCTGGGGATTAGACAGACGCAAAATTTCCAACTTTAAATATTGGTTACGGGCTTCTTTAATATCCACTTCGTTTTGCAATTGCCCGATCGTGCGGCCCGAGCGGTTTACTTCAATGCGAAGCCATACCACTCCAAACGCAAGTACCGCTGTTAAGAACATAATTTTAAAAATAGGCATCAGTGTATCCTCTCTATCACGCGAAGTTTTGCACTTCGGGCGCGGCGGTTGTGACGAATTTCGTCGTATGTAGGGGCCATAGCGTGTTTATTAACCGGTTGCCACTCCCCGCTTTGGGCAAGTGCCTTAAAGCGGTTTTTTACCAGCCGGTCTTCTAAAGAGTGGAACGTCAATATCGCTACCCGCCCGTGTTCGCGCACCAGTTGCGGTAAATGCGCGAGGATGTTTTCCACCGCATCCAATTCGCCGTTACACGCAATACGAAGTGCCTGGAATGTTTGCGTAGCGGGATGTTTTTTACCGTAACGCGGAACAACGCGCTCTACGATTTCTTTTAAAGCGGTGGTGGTTTGAATAGGGGCTTGTTTGCGCGCGGACATAATGGCTAAGGCAATTTTGGCGGCGTGGCGTTCTTCGCCGTAATCAGTCAAAATACGTTCCAGTTCCGTCAGCGGCCACGTATTGACGATATCGGCGGCTGTTAAGGTGGCCGTTAAATCAAAACGCATATCTAACGGACCGTCTTTGAGTAAACTAAATCCGCGGGCCGGGTTATCCAGTTGGTACGAACTGAGCCCCAAATCTAATAATACGCCGTCCACGCCCGTTATACCGGCTTTGCGCAACACTTCGGGGGCTCGGGTATAACTGGCGTGGAAAGTTTGCAAGCGTTCATCGGCTACGCGCTGACGGGCCATGGCAAGGGCTTCTTCGTCCTTATCAAACCCTAAAATTTTAGCATTCGGCCCTAAGCGGCTTAAAAAATAGCGCGCATGACCGCCCAACCCCAAGGTGCCGTCCATATAAACACCGTCTTGTTTTTGCAGTAACAAATCGGCAATTTGCTCTGCCATAATGGGAATATGCGTCCACGTTTGGCTCATGGTGTTCTCCCCCAGTACTGGTTGGCATCCACCGTCTGTAATTTGTTAATTTTAGTTTTTTGCGCAGCCGGCTTAGGTGCTGGCTTGGATGCAGGTTTAGCCGGCGGCGGAGTTTGCGGCGCGGTATTTAAGCGCGACGAAATGGTGCGCGGCGTTGAAGACGGTTTAGGGGTTGCTTGCGCGGTGGGTTGTATACCGTCGGCCGGAGGCAACTGTTTAGTCATCGCTGAAGGCGGCTGCGTGTTTAAAATGCGGCCCTCTTGATACGCTTTTTGTAAATCGTGCAACCACACGTTTTGTAAGACGCTTACTTTGTTAAACGGCATGCCGTACGCGTGATACAACGCTTGGTGTAACGGCGTTTTGCTTTTTAATTCATTACAAAATTTATAAAACTCATCGCGCGAGCGGGTATTGAGCAAATAATCAACCAAGCTGTATGCTTGCGTATACCACAGTTCGGCTTGCTCGGTATCGTAGGAATCTAAATTTTCCGTAGCGGTCATTTCATCCAGCGGGATAATATCGCCCGCCACCACCCGGCGCAAGCTGTGGTCTATCCACGAGGGTTTTTGTTTTGACTCGTAAATTTGCATGTATACGGCAATACCCTCGCTAAGCCACAGGGGCGAAATGGTGGGCAAGAAATAGCCGTCAAAATACAAGTGTGTCAGTTCATGCACGGACAGCGGATAGAAACTTCCCCCCTCAATTACATACATGGTATCGGCCTGTAAATCTGACGACGCCCCAGACCACGAAGGTAAATGGGTAAAATCGTGGTAACTGTTTTTATCGGCAAAGAGCATGACGAGAATTTTACTGGGTTTGACCACAATGGTAAACGGGGTTAAGTCCAACATCAAATTGCCATGGATAGTATCCAACGTCGTTTTAATACTGGCGGTAACGGGGTTGGTTTGGCGGTAAATCAAATAGTTAAATGTGTCTGCCGTCATAAAACCGGGTGGCGGCGGAGCCCAACGCACTTTATGCACGGAATCGGCCGGACGGATGGCTTGCGTGGGGATCGCTTCTATACCGACGGTTTGGCCGGACGAAGGCACGGGCGAATTAGTTACACTTGTGGGCATTTCCAACGTGCGGGAGCGTTGCTCTGCCGGTTGGGAAGAGGCGGGGCGGTTGGTGGAGCGGGGTTTATCGGAAAATACGGCGTTGACAACGTCTTTGAGGTCCCACGCGTTTGCCGCCGCGAGGCCCAAACCGACCACCAGCATAAACACAAACCCGAATTTTAAGAAAGAGTTATCGTTCATTTTCCGTCCTTAGTAAAACACACCAAGTACCGCGTTCTTGTATCCGCGGGTAACGTATAAACCGTTTCTTGCGTAAAATGCGCTTGGTATTTTTCCGGCTCCACATGGGCACGTTGGGAGGTTTCCCCCTGATAGGCGATAAATACGCCCCCGGGCTTAACTGCGCCCAAGCAAATGCCTAAAATATCGGGCAGTTGGCCCATGGCACGTTCTGTAACAAAATCGGCCTGTAAATCTTTTTTCTCGCCCAAGCGTACATTTTTAACTTGCACGTTTTTGAGGCCCAGTTGTAAAATGGCCCAATTCATAAACGCGCAACGTTTCTCAATGCTTTCTACAAGCGTCACTTGCGTACCGGGTAACGTGGCGGCTATGGTTAAGCCGATATATCCCGCGCCGGAGCCCGCATCTATAAGTGAGAAATTTGCTAATTTTTTTTGCACGGCCAGTTGTTGCACGCACGACGCTCCTTGCAAACCGTCGCAAATATGGCGCGTTAATACTTCGCGCAAATCAGCCGCACTGGTTAAATTTAAAAAGTCTTTTTTCTGCCACACAAGCTGTGCATATTGCACAAGCGTTTGTGCTTGTTGTTCGCCGAGCGGCAAGTTAATTTGATGCGCAAAATCAGTGAGAATCTGCCACATGTTTAAGTCTCCTAAACCGCTCAATGTGTACGGCTAATAACTGAATATCCGACGGAGTTACCCCCGGGATACGGCTGGCTTGCCCGAGCGTCTGCGGTTTTACTTCGCGCAGTTTTTGCGCACTTTCAAAGAGTAACCCGCGTACAGACGAAGGATCAAACCCTTCGGGAATTTTAATTGCATCTACTTCGGCCAGTTTCTCGGCATCTTTTTTGTTGCGCTCGTAATAGCCCTCGTACTTGTGGTGAATTTCCGCGTGTTTGCGCGCTTTTTCAAGCGACCACGGGAATAAGTCCGGTTCATCGGTAACCGGGGCATTTAAATTGGTTTTTAACACGTCGCACAAGGCACGGTATTTCTCAAAAGCGGGCTCATATTTTTTGTCTAATAGCCCGAGCCGGAACGCGTGGGGCATTAAACGCAAATCGGCGTTGTCATTACGCAGTAAAATGCGGTATTCGGCGCGTGAGGTAAACATGCGGTACGGCTCGTTGACGCCTTTGGTAACGAGGTCGTCAATCAAAACGCCGATATAGGCCTCATCGCGGCGTAAGACAAACGGCTCTTTGCCTTGTACTTTTAGCGCGGCGTTGATACCGGCCAGTAACCCTTGTCCGCCGGCTTCTTCGTATCCGGTCGTACCGTTGATTTGGCCCGCGCAAAATAAACCGGGCACAATTTTGCTTTCCAGTTGCGGGTATAAGTCCATGGGGTTGGAACAATCATATTCTACGGCGTAGCCCATGCGCGTGATAGAGGCATTTTCCATGCCGGGCACGGAGGCAATTAAAGCGCGTTGGACGTCTTCGGGCATACTGGTAGAAAAACCTTGGATATAAAATTCTTCGGTATGGGCGCCTTCGGGCTCTAAGAAAAGCGGGTGCGAAGTTACTTCCGGAAATTTTTTGATTTTGTCTTCTACCGACGGGCAATAGCGCGGCCCTTGGCTGTGGATATTGCCGCCGTACATGGCGGAGCGTTGGAAATTTTCGCGCAAGATTTTATCGGTGGCAAGGGTGGTATGCGTGATATAGCAACTTAAAAATTTCCGATTTTGTTGCTCGCGCTCGTCGGTAAAATGGGAAATCGGCTGCAAGGGGTTGTCCGACGGTTGCAATCGGAATTTGGAATAATCTAATCCGCGCGCGTTAATACGCATAGGCGTGCCCGTTTTAAAACGCATGAGATGCAAACCGAGTTCTTCGCTTAGATTTTTGGAAAGCAAATTAGACGGCATATCGTTATACCGCCCGCCGGGAGTCATCACCGTGCCGATATGAATAGTGCCGCCCAAAAAAGTGCCTGTCGTCAAAATAACGGTTTTGGTCTTATAAAGCGTATCGCGCAAGGTGAGTACGCCGTCAACTGCGTTGCCGGATGTGGTAATTTTGACGGCTTCGTCTTGCATGATATCTAAATTAGGTTGCAGTTCCAAAAAATGTTTAAACGTGAATTGATAGACTTTTTTATCGCACTGTACACGCGGGGAGTGCACGGCCGGGCCTTTGCCCGTGTTTAGCATGTGATAGTGCAAGGCGGAAAAATCGGTTACGCGGCCCATGGCCCCGCCCAAGGCGTCAATTTCGCGCACGATTTGCCCTTTGGCAATGCCGCCGATAGAAGGGTTGCACGACATTTGGGCAATCGTATCTAAATTTTGCGTCAGTAGTAAGGTTTTAGCACCCAGTTTGGCAGCCGCCAATGCGGCTTCGCACCCGGCGTGTCCGCCGCCAATCACAATTACGTCATATTGTGTTTCACAAACAAACATTTTTACTTCCCCATACAAAATTTGGAAAAAATCACGCCCAGCACATCATCCGGCGTCACTTCTCCCGTTAAATCTTTTAAGTGCGTTAAAGCACCGCGCAAATGCTCGGCGTAAATTTCGCCGCCTGCGTTTTTGGTTAGTTGCAGTTGCGCGCTTTCCAATTCCGTTTGCGCGCGTAACAATTCTTCGTAATGACGCAAATTGGAAATCATCAAACCGTCTTTTTCCACGTCGTTTAACGGTGCGGTCAGGGCCGTTTTTAGCGCGTCTAAGCCCTCGCCTGTTTTGCACGAAACGGTAAACTGTTTATAAGACGGTAAATTTTCCAAATCGGGCACACCCGCCGAAGGTTTATCGGACTTGTTAAGTACGATAAGTGTGCGCTTGTTTTCTTTTTGGATATCGGCCCACAACGCTTTTTCTTCCGGTGTAACGGTGCGGGAAGAATCTAACACAAATAAAATCACGTCGGCATTTTCCATGGCGCGTTTACTGCGGCGCATACCTTCCTGCTCGGCTACGTCCAACGCGTGGGTGCGGATCCCCGCCGTATCGGTTAAAATAATTTTTTGCCCGTTTAATTCTAAGGTTTCTTCCACGGTGTCGCGCGTCGTGCCGCATACGTCGGTAACGATCGCGCGGTCAAAGCCGACCAGTGCATTGAGTAAACTGGACTTGCCGCTGTTGGGCGCGCCCACAATAGCTACTTTGAGCCCGTCTTTAATTAAACGTCCGACGGAAAAAGTATCGGTCAGGGCTTTAATGTGGGTTAAAACGGCGGTAATTTCTTGCTTGATAAAATCGGGGGAAAGGGGTGGCATTTCTTCGTCAACGTCATCTAAACGCACTTCAATTTGGGCCAAGAGTTCGGTTAGTTTTGTTTTGATTTCGGTTAGCTTACCGCTTATTTTACCGTCTAGCGCGCTCATAGCCAAACGGTGCGCGGCTTTGTTTCCGGCGGCGATTACGTCGCACAGCCCTTGCGCTTCAACGAGGTCCATTTTTCCGTTTAAAAAAGCGCGTTGGGAAAATTCCCCCCGCTTGGCGGGCACCGCCCCCGCCTGACACAAAAGCTCCAACGTGCGCCCGATAATATAGGGCGAGCCGTGCAAGGCAAACTCCACTACGTCCTCGCCCGTGAACGAGTGCGGGGCTTTGAAATACGTAACGAGGGCTTTATCTAAGATATGTTTACCGTCGTAGATAGCACAAAAAGTCTGGCGGCGCGGCTCTAAAAGTTGCGTCTTAGCGGTTAGTGTATGCGTAATGACAAGCGCGTCCGGGCCGGATAGACGTATAAGCGCCACCGCCCCCCCCTGTCCGCTGGCCAAAGCACAGATCGTTGGTTGCATACAAACATTTTATCAATTTTAGGGCGTAAAAACACGCTTTTTTGGGGGTATATTTTGGGGGTTAAATTTAGTAAGGCAAAGCATAAACGCGGCCATCATTTCCATCGCTAATCAACGAGCCCCCAAGTATTTTAGCACAATAGGATCCGCTAGGCAGATTATTATCAAATACAACATTAGCCCCGGCCGTTTTTTCTATACATACAATTTCTTGTTTGGGTAGGCCGGATGTTCCTGTTTCAAATACATACGCAAAACCGGCCCCTTTATACTTTCCGGTCAAACGGCCTATTTGAAAATTGGCATAGTTGCTTATGTTGCGAATTTGCAAGCTCCAATCTTGGTTTGATTTAGTATCTTGCATATCTGTTAAAAAAGGAACGTTTCCGGTCCACGGGATATCAAGAGGGAGTTCGTCAAAACTACTGGCGTATTGTCCGTTGGCTAAGTAATATGTTTCTTGCGCTTGGCCTAGCGATTTAAGAAGCGTTAAGGCCTGTGTTGCGCGCGATTTTTCTACGGCTTTTTGATACTGCGGCACGGCCACCGCCGCTAAAATGCCAATAATCAGTACGACGACTAACAGTTCAATGAGCGTAAATGCTTGTTGGTTATTTATATAAAAAGGCCTGTCATGCCGGAAATCTGTAATCCGGCATCTTCGTATTTCCTTTCGCTCGTTAACCATCCCATCAGAAACAAAAATACGAAGATCCCGTGTAACGGCCTCACGGGATGACAATGCCTTATTAAATGTCAGGCTGACACCTGACCTATAACCTGCTTCTATATTTTTCCTTTGCATAAATTTCTCCTCAATATATTTTTACTGACACTTTATTATCGTTTTTTTTTTTGATTTGTCAAGCCCCCTTGTCGGCGGCTGCGTGAGGCCTAGGACCTCTTGGGGCGTTTGGTGCTATCTTCTGCAAAGAGGACTTTGTGTTATTCTGCAAGGACGAAAAAACCACTCTTTTCTTGATGAAAAGAGTGGTCAATATAAACAAACGGCTGTTTATTTATTTTCGGTATTTGTGTTTGCAAACAACGGGCCGCAATCTACCGCAGGCGTTTGCGGTTTTTCTTCGGTCGGTTTTTCCGGTGTTTCTTGTACCGGTTGGACCGTTTCAATAACGGCGGTTTCTTCCACCACGACGCCGTTTTTGGTTTCGGCTTTTTCTACTACCGCATCTACCGTTACTTCTACTTCCTGCGCGACGGGTTGCTCTTCGGGTTTGTCTTCGCCGATGACACCGGGCACAAAATCAGCCGGAGCTTTGCGCGAATTTAACAGCTCAGCCACTTTTTCCGTCGGGCGGAACGTAACTTTACGCCATTTTCCCTCCCCTTCGGACGCGGTGGTTACATATTCGTTACCCTCTAACGCGCGGTGGATGTAGCGGCGCAGTTGCGCAGACATCGGGCGGAAACGGAACACGCTGTGCCCGCTTTTAATAAGCTCTATGCCGCGTTCAATTTCGGCATTGAGTTTGTCTTCCGCTTTGCGCCAGTAGTTTTGCGTATCGGTAATGACCGAAATCGGTGTATCAAAATGACGGCTTAATGCCAGCGTGGATAAGTATTGGATCGCTTCCAACGTTTTGCCCTCTTTGCCAATTACAATAGCCGGGTGGTCGCAATCAAACGTAAGCAAAATGCGTTGTTGTTTTTCGTCCCACCACGCATTTAAATTTTCCACTTTTACGCCCATGTGTGTGAGTACTTGCAACAAATAATCTTTGGCTTCCTGCATGGGCGCTTTCAGATTTTCAGGGATGACGGCGTTGCGGATTTCATCACACGGCAAGAGTTGCGGCTCGTTAGCTTTGGGGGCACGTTCGGCGCGCGGAATGCGGACTTCTAAATCTTCCGTCCGGCGGCGAATCGGGCGGCGTCCGCGCCCGTTGCCGCGTCCGCCACGGCCGCCTTTACGTTTGGGCAGATCCATATAAATTTGCGCGTCTAAATCAGCCGTGCTCCAGCGTTTGGCACGCAGTTCCACGATAGCGTCTTTCGCGCCGATACCCAAAAAACCTTTTTTAGATTGTTGCACGACGGTTACTTCCACTTGGTCGCGGCGTAACCCTAATTTTTTAAGACCTTTGGTAATTGCTTCGGATACTTCTTTGGCTTGAACTTTAACTTTGTTTGGCATAAATTATTCTCCTTTAATTGGCTTTAGCCAGGTGACGGTTTAATACTGTTTGAATTGCAAACGTAATCAAGCTGTTGGTCAACCAGTACAGCACCAAGCCCGACGGGAAATTCATAAACAGTAACGTAAAAATAAGCGGCATGTATTTAAACATGGCTGCTTGTGCCGGGTCCGTCCCCGCCGGCAGGGTACTGCGTTGTTGGAAAAACATCACTGCGCCCATTAAAATAGGCAAGATATAGTACGGATCTTTGGACGATAAGTCCGTGATCCAACCCACAAACTTAGCCCCGTGTAACGCCCACGATGTGCGCAAGGCATTAAATAAGGCCAAGAAAATCGGCAACTGAATTAACAAGGGCAAACAGCCCGAGAGCGGATTGACTTTATATTGTCTGTATAAGTTAATCGTTTCGCGGTTAAGCGCTTGCGGATCGCCTTTGTATTTTTCTTGAATGCGTTTCATCAGCGGCTGAATTTTCTTCATTTGCGCCGCCGATTTTAATTGCATCACCGTAAAACGCAGCAAGATTAACTGGATCAGCACCGTCATTAAAATAATGGCGACGCCGTAGTTGCCCGTCCAACCGTAGAGCCACTCTAATACGTTACGCGCCAGTTTACCCAGCGCCCCAAAGAAACCAAAAGCAATACTGCGCTCCAAATGATAGGGCAGTTTTAAAAATTGCTTATAGTCTTTGGGCCCGAAGTAAAAATCGGACGTATACGTTTTGCGGGAATCAGGTGCGAGCGTAAAACCGTCTACCGCAATTTGTAAGCGCGGTCCTTTAAGCTCTCCCTCCGATAAACCGAAAAACCGCTTTTGCATGCCGATTTTTACTTTCTCGGAAGACAAATCGCCCGGTTTCCAATCTTGCGGGATCAGCACCGCCAAAAAGTAGCGGTTTTCTACGCCGGCCCACATCCACGGCAAGGTGGGTTGTTTGCTTTTTGCATCAAAGGTTTCCAGTGTCGGTTTGCGTTTCCCTTCTTCTTGTACGAGATAAACGGCTTTTGATTCGCGTTCGTTGTCGTCCATCTCGCTCTTGACGGTAGCCAGCCCGGGGCCGAAGTTCCAATCCCATGCGGATAATTTTAATTCGCGCGCGGTTTGGTTGTGGAACGTCTGCGTAAGGCGGTTGATACCGTCTTCTTGGAAAGTATAGGTTTTGCGGACCGAAAGACCGGGGATAATATCCCCCTCCAAGGTAATGGAATTTTGCGTGCGGGCAACTTCGCTAAAATCTACTTGGGGTAGCGTAGCAAGATAGCCCTCTCCTTCATAAGGGGTCAAGTCCACATCGCCCAAGATATCTTTGAAGAGGTACGTTTTAATGCCTGCGCCTTTGGACGAAAACGTCACATCGGCTTGCGGCAAGTTTAGCGTAAAAAGCTCTTCGGGTTTGGGAGCGGTATTTTCTTTGCGCACAAAACCGCTGACCAGCTCGGTCTTTGTTTGGGATTCTTGAGCTTGTTTTTTAAGTTGCGCCTCAGCGGCTTGTTGAGCCGCGCGGGCACGCGGAACGACGACAAATTGGTTATATCCCGTTAAAATTAACAGAAATAACATCAGCGTCGTTAAGAACTGTCTGTTCATAGAAACTCCTTTCTCGTCCTAACCGAAAGTTAGGAAAGCGGAAAGAACAGACGAATAGAAAAGACTAAGGTACGGGGTCGTATCCGCCCTCGTGGAACGGATGACATTTAAGTAACCGTTTGGCGGCTAAGTAAATTCCTTTTAGCGCGCCGTGTTTTGCAACAGCTTCTTTGGCATATTGGCTACACGTCGGTGTGAAACGGCACACGCCGCGCGGCCCTAACAACGGGCGCACGACGAGTATCGTTACCGTCAGCAAGCCAAGTGTTATTTTTTTACAGAGAAGCGAAATTGGTTGCATTTATTTTCCCCCCGGCTTTATTGGGGCGGACAATTTCCGTGGTAATGCGGGCAAACCGCTAATTGACTTGAGCGCTTCCTGCGCTGCGTGCAAATTACCCAGTTGGGAAATGTCTTTGGGGCTAACGATTATATCTATACCTGTTGCCCAGTTTTTTCTATTTAGTCTGAATGCTTCCCGCAACAACCTCTTAGCACGGTTGCGAACAACCGCGGGGCCTAATTTCTTAGAAACTACTACCGCAAAACGGGCGGGCTTGTTATCCTGTCTGAGCCCGTACCACAAAACAATTCCGTTTCCTTTTAGTTTGATGCCGCCTAAAATGATGCGCTCAAAATCGCGCTTTAAATGTAGGCGGCAACTAGGCGGCAGACCCTGAGGCTGCATAAAACTTAGGCCCGAATGAGTTCGTGGCGGCCTTTGGCACGACGTGCGCTGAGCACTTTGCGTCCGCCGGCGGTAGCCATACGGGCTCTGAAACCAATGTGTTTAGCGCGTCTTCTTTTGTTAGGTCTGTATGTCGGTAACATGTTATTCTTATACGTTAATTCTGGCCCGGAAACCGAACTGGAAAAAACGTATCTCCTGTAATTAATTTAAAAGGGTTTTTTACAAATGTGTTAAAAAAACCTCTTTGTTATTATATCTTTTCCGAAGATTATTTGCAAAAGATATCGGCAACTCATAAAAAACCCGGGGTCATTATCCCGGGTACAAAAAGGTTATTCTTGTGGGATTTTGGGATCGTTGCCTATTAAGCGGAATTTCCCCAGGGTTTCTTTACTTTGTTCAAGCAACTGCGAAACTTTACGTTGCGGATAAAATAATACAACGTATTCGGTTATATTCAGCGGTAAGAGGGTCCCGTCAAACCGATACTTCATACCCTCTAGCGGAATCATGTAAAAAACGGCTTCCTCCCCCTCCGGGTCCAAGACCGATATTCCTTGCCCCCTGTATAATTGGTGCAAGTGTTCGGCCAGCGGCTCTACATCGTCGTATTGCATCAGCCCACCCAGTTGCTCCCATGCATTAGCGAAGTTCTGCTGGCGGGTATAGTTTACAAGCCGGGTGACAACCCCTTTCATATCCATAGGAACGAAATGGTCCATGTGGCCGCGGCGGGTAGGAACTTGCAAACCGTACAAGTCCGGTTTGTCGTTAAACGAGCGGAGCGTTCCTAAACCCGAAATATAAACTTCCTCAAAAGCCGACTCGCGGGAACCGGCAGGATTTGTCGCTTCTGCGGATACGGCTATAAGTTCTTCCGTGCCCGGCAGCACAAAATAATCGGGTATGGCAGAAAAAGAATAAATGGTGCCCAGCCCGGGAACTTTCGTAACGGTATAAGCGGGTTCTTGCGGTTTTTCAGCCGGTTTAACAACGGGCGCGGCTTGTTTTATCAAGCGTTGCACTTGTGGGGTTAAAGACGGTGTAAAACCGGGACGGGGTGAAAAGGGTTTTATTACTTTTCCGGGATTACGTAAACCGGATATAAACTTTCCCCCTTGCGCAAAACCGCAAGCGGGTAGTAAGCATAGACCCAACGTCCCTACTAAAAAGACTCTCATTTTCAAATTGTAAACAAATTTTTTTATAAAATGCAATAGGTCCAAGGACCTACTTTTTTCCCGGGCATATTGTAACCAAATTTGCTATGCTTATTACAATGATATTTACAGACACAGGTATTATTTTATTTCGGCAGGAATTTAGAGAAGCAGACCGGGTAATTTCTGTATATACCCGTCAGCACGGGCGCATCAATGTACGGGTGCCCGGGGTCCTGCGTACCGCCGGAAAACTAAAAGCACTCAGCGAGCCGTTTACCTGTGGGGACTTACGTATTTATGTGCGCCGCGGCGGGGTAATGGGTACGCTGACAGGCGGCAAAGCAAACAGCGTTTTCCCGGCGATTCGTACCGATTTAAAACGCCTAACACTTGCCTTGCACTTTTGCGAACTGATGTTGCGTTTAACCCCCCTTCACCAGCCAAGCGAAGGAAAATTTGATTTGTTACACCAAGCATTGACCGAGCTGGAATTTGCGGGAGCTAATCCGGCGTTTCAAGCGGCGTTTACGTTGCGGCTGATGATGCTTGCCGGGTTTGGGCTTGATCACCCGGTCTTGCAAATTACGCCGCAATTTTGGCAAAAAATGCACGAAGATAAATTTAGTAATTTGCTTTTTAGTGAGCCGGAAGATTTGCTTTCTCTTGCCAAGTGCAACAACGTCTGCCGCCGTTTTTTAAACCAGTACCTGACGTATCCCTTACACACCGCCGAAGGTTTTGGCTTAAAAGAAGATACCTCTGTTTCTGCTTTAACTCCGCAAGTAGCAAAATAACATAAACTTACCTCTACTATATTCCTCTGTTACCATTGGGTTGACAAGGGCCTTTCTGTATATGTTGTCCTTTCGCGTTGTCCCTCATAGAAACGCTACGGGATGACGAGCGAGAGAAAAAATAAAACTTGACATCGTTTTTTTTTTTGCTACATTTTGTTTAATGATATAACAAAGGAGGTTGTATGCAAAGAGAAAAAGGAAATGATGTTATAAAAAACAGACGTCACCCTGAACTTGATTCAGGGTCTCACCTTATTAGAATAAACAACGAGATCCCGGATCAAGTCCGGGATGACAGCATTTTGGGTGTCCGGGATGACAAACCTTTATTCAATAACGGCAACAACGCATTTACGTTAATTGAATTATTGGTAGTCGTACTCATTATCGGTATATTGGCGGCGGTGGCGTTGCCGCAATATCAGAATGTTGTGTGGAAATCACGCGGAACACAACTCTACGTGGCGGTACAAGCGTTGCACGCGGGTCAAAAGGCGTATTATCTGGCAAATGGTACGTGGGCCACGACGTTTGATGAATTATCTATTGAAATACCATTTAAAGATGCCTGTACCGGAAGCGAAGGGGCTACATCTTTTAATCCTACACTCACGGACTGCCGGAGGGATAAGTATGGGTTTGCCTATATTGCCGGAGGCGGAACATCTGCTGCCCTGTTTCGTTCAGATTCTCCCAAATATCGTTGGTCCGGGTTTATGATTCCCGAATCTGAAACGAACTCTCGCCAAGATGAGTTAATGTGTGCAGATATAGGAAACGGAAGAAAGAGTTTTTGCGCCTTGATGGGTTACAATACCAAGATCCTTTGTAACGAGTATGGGGTTTGTTTGTACAATAAATAATTATTTTTTTTGACAAAGTTTATCATAAAAAGCCCCCCGGTTTATCCAACCGAGGGGTCTACTTTTCTTCCTTCATCATTACTCCTTTACTGCATGCACTGCTTGCAGGCAACCGCGGGATTTAAGCCAAGCCCTCCGGTTCATCCTCCCAGCCGAAGCAACTCATCAACCGGGCACAGAACCCACACGGAGCACGCGGCAACCAACCACCGCCAACAACCACGCTCCACCACAGATACCTGATCCTTTCCGCACGCCCGAGCACATACACAACGCACCACCCGAACGCACCCGGCCAGCCAACCACACGCACACCCCGCCTAAACCACGACCACCGGAACGACCGGACAGCCACATCTAAACAAGGCCCGCACGCACAGCTCACCAGCAACCGGCATCTGCCAACGAGTGCCATCTCACGGACACCCTCAAACGGCCTGACACCCAACTGCCTGCGGATGTACAACCATACTGTTAGTATAATGGAAAAGTGAAATTTGTCAAGGGGTAATTTTAAAATTATTTTTTCCGTCGGGAAAATGCAAAAAAATATATTTTTTTATGCTATTTGAATATCCCAAAGACCTATTTGTCTTTTAGGTCTTTTGTCCCTGTTTTTTAACCGATAAATCTTTATATACTAATGGTGTAAGAAATTATGTTAGGAGAAAATCAATGAAACATACTAATTTGATCGCCGCACACATGATACTCGCAGCCGCACTCGTTTTAGTGCCGTCTGCGTCCTTTGCACAAAAAGGCAAAATAGTAAAAAACGTCGTTAAATCGGCAACGGGCAAAGCTCCCGTAACATTAGCAGAGGGAGCCGGCAATGCCGGACGCAATTTGAAAGCAGGTCTTAGTAGCACAAGCGTTGTAGAAAATATGGGACGTGGCATAATTTCCGTTCCGGGCACGCCCACGAATCCGGCCGTTAATACGCCTAGCATCCATGTTCCCGCGATAGGAACTAACCCCGGCCCAGAAACATTAAATGCTACCAGACCTACTCCGTCTGTTCCGCTTGTTAGTACCCCGTTGGTAGATCGGAAAATAATGGAAGCAGGACGGGCAAACAATCCCGAATTTGAAATTAGGGAAGGCGGATTACCCCGTGGTTCAACCGAGTTTACGTTACCGACGGCTACCGCCGGTAGCGGTCGTAAACCGCCCGTAACACCGACCGTTCTTGCCGCTGAAATGCCGGAAATTCCCGGCGGTAACGGAGCGTCCGGTAAACCGGATATGGGCCCACAAATAAAAATTATTCCTCTAAAAACCGAGGACGAAGTGTTAATTCTTCCCACAGATATGCAAAATTTGATTAAAACAATGACGCAAGCAGCGATGAAGACGATAAAGGATTTCGATTCACCAGAAGGAATTACTTTTATAGAAAACCTACTTAAAGGCGTGCCTACTTACTCCCGTTTGGCAACGGCCAATTACCTGCAGACGTTAGGGGTGGATGTTTCGACCATTGTAAAAGCTTCCGGTAACTATCCCTCTATCCTTAAAAAGTTCTTGCCTATGGCTAGCGACCCAGGATTACTGAGCGAAGATCTGTTCTACCACAGCCACTACAATGAGGAAACCTTACCCATACTGCTGGACCATTCAGGCTTGCGCCAAATTAATTCATTTTTGTTTACCTTCATACGGGAGCAGAAGTTTGAACTGGCGGACAACCTGATTGATAATTATGGAGCCGATATCAACGAGGTTTTACAACTATTCTTTTATTATGAACTCAATGTTAACGAGGAAGCGATGGCTGCAATGTTACAATTCTTCGCAGACAGAAACGCAGACTTTAACCAGGTTTTTGATGAATATGGTGCTCCTATGGCCATCCATAAAGCAGCGTATCATGGTTATGCTGAAATGATACCTTTTTTGAAAGAATACGGAGCGGATGTCAATGCTCAAGACGCTCAAGGCAATACGCCTTTACATATAGCGATAACATCTCCGGAGGAAAGCAGATTTGTGGTGATTGATGCTTTGTATCAGGCGGGGGCAGACCCGGCTATTGAAAATAATGCGGGGTTGAACGCTTGGCAACAAATTCAGGATGAACTGTCCCATACGTACCGGTGGAGTGAAAGGTATCAACATCTAAAAGATATGCAAGAGTTATTGAAACCATTGAAACCCAAAAAGACAAAATACTTTCGCCATCCGGTTGCTTTCTAAAGATTGATTAAGAAAAAACTAACCCCCGATAGAACCGGGGGTTAGTTTTTGGGCGAATTTTAGTTTATAACTTGGTAATATCTGCGCCTGTTTGCGCTAAACACGCACGCACACGCGCCAGTAGGGCAAGGCGGTTATTGCGCACGGCGGCGTCTTCGGCGTTGACCATGACTTCCTTAAAGAAAGTTTCCAACGGCGTTTGGAACGCCGTGCACGTTTTTAAGCGGTTTAAATAACCGTTTTTATCCGTTGTTTGCGGTAAAGCGGCCACTTGTTTTTCTACGGTTTGCACCGTTTCAAAAAGCGCTTTTTCCGCCGGAAGTTCCAAAAGATTTTCTTTTGCGGGCCCCGGCGTAAAATCGGCTTTTTTAAGGATATTATTTACGCGTTTGGCGGCTTCCAACACGGCCCCAAAGGCCGCATCGGTCTTGACGGTTTCCAATGCGCTGACCAGATCTTCCACTTGCGCAAGCGGCATTTCATACCAGTTAGAAACTGCCTCTAACATACCGGCTTGGTGTCCGCGCTGTTCAAGCACTAAGGCCACACGCGCTTTTAAAAACGCGGGCAGTTCTTGGGTGCCTTTGTCTGCCGTTCCCGCCGGATACAACGCGCGCGATTTTTCCACCAATTCTTTTAAAGAAACGGGCAGCGCGTTTTCCAACAAGATGCGCACCGCGCCAAACGCTTGGCGGCGCAAGGCAAAGGGGTCCTCACTTCCCGTCGGAATTTGCCCGATTAAGAAGTTGCCAACGAGTGTATCTATTTTACCTGCTAAACTAACCAGTTGCCCCGCTTTGTCCGACGGCAAGGCAGAGGTACTTGTTAGCGGATAGTAAAACTCTTCCATCGCTTTAGCGGCGTCTTTATGGCCTTCTAAGGCGGCGTACTGCCCGCCCATATATCCTTGTAATTCGGGGAACTCATACACCACATGGCTGGCCAAATCGGCATACGCGTGCGAAGCGGCATAATCTACCGTTTCTTTAAGTGCGGTTTGGCCCGTCTTTTCGCACAGCCACAACGCAAGTGCTTGCGTGCGGGCCGATTTTTCATACAGCGAGCCAAGCCCCTCTAAAAATTGAATGTTTTTGAGTTTATTTTTAAAGGTTTCAAGGCCTTCTTTTTTATCGTTTTCAAAGAAGAACACCGCGTCGGATAAACGCGCGGACATTACTTTTTTAAACCCGTCACGTACTTCGTTTTGGTTGACCGAAATACCGTCGCGAACAGCGATAAAATACGGTTGCAACTCGCCTTTGGCGTTAAGCACCGGGAACATTTTAATTTGCTTTTTTAAGACGGTGGTAATGAGTTCTTTGGGCAGTGTTAAAAACTTAATTTCAAAGTCCCCGCTGACCGCCACCGGATGTTCGGTAAACCAAACGGTTTCTTCCACCAAATCTTCGTCCAAATCGGCCCGGTAACCACGCGCTTTAGCTTCGTTAGACACCGTTTTGATAAGCGCGTCTTTGCGCTCTTGCGGCATGACCAAAATCGGTTGCGGTTGGTTGCGCAAAAGTTCGGCATACGCTTGCGCGTCGGCGGTGGCTACTTTAATCGGTTTGCGCCCGAAAGAAGATAGCGGATACGTGTTGCGGTTAGACGTTACACCCGCGACGGTAAACTTAATGACTTTGTTTCCGTACAAACCGATGAGCGAGCGGATCGGGCGTCCGTAGCGAAGGCCCGATTCTTCCCAAATCATATTTTTAGCAAACTCTAAACCCGTTACTAACCGCGTAAAAATTTCCGGCAAGAGTTTGGCGGTTTTTTCGCCTTTGATTTTTACTTTGGCGTAAATAAAAGGCCCTTTGTCGGTTTCTACGACGGTTAATTTTTCCGGCGCAAGTCCGTTTTTTTGTGCAAATCCGGCACTTTGCGGCGTGAAATTGCCGTTAGCGTCTTTTAATAATTTGGCGGGCGGCCCTTTGACTTCTTTTTGCACGTCGGCCGATTTATCTGCGATATTGACAATTTCCACCACCAAGCGGCGGTACGTACCAAACGCGTGGATACGCTCATACGAAATGCGTTTTTCCGTCAGTAAATCAGCGGCTAATTTTTCCAGTTGCGCCAGAGCCGGTTTCATAAACCGCGCGGGCAAGTGCTCTACTCCGATTTCCAATAAAGCGTTCATTTCGCGGCCTCCTCTTTCTTCTCTACACTCTCCACATACGCTTTGGCACACGCTTTAGCCAAATTGCGGATCTTGGTGATGTTATTCGTGCGGTCGGACACGCTAATGGCCCCCCGCGCTTCTAACATGTTAAAGTAGTGCGATAACTTCATCGTGTTATCATACGCCGGAAGATACAACCCTTTTTTGCAAAGAGCCAAACATTCTTCCTCACATTCTTGGATATAGCGGCGCAAGTGCTCCACGTTAGATTCTTCAAAATAGTAATGCGAAAATTGGCGTTCACCTTCGTGGTGTACGTCGCGGTAGGTAACTTGGTCGTTCCAACGCACGTCAAAGACGTTATCTACTTTTTGGCAATACATCGCAATACGCTCTAATCCGTAAGTAATTTCTACCGTGATAGGGTTTAAGGCATATCCGGCCATATTTTGAAAGTACGTAAATTGCGTGATTTCCATACCGTCTAGCCAAATTTCCCAACCTACGCCGGAGGCCCCTAACGTGGGCGATTGCCAATCATCTTCTATCCAGCGCACGTCGTGCTCTTTGGGGTCCAACCCAATGGCTTTTAGCGAATTTAAATAAAGTTCTTGGATATTAGCCGGGGCAGGTTTCATGATTACTTGATATTGATAATACTTACCCAAGCGGTTGGGGTTTTCGCCATAGCGGCCGTCAGCGGGGCGGCGGCAGGGCTCAATATAGGCGCGGTTAACGGGTTTAGCCGTTAGCGAGCCGAAAAAAGTTTCCGGGTTATAGGTACCGGCTCCTTTTTCTACGTCGTAGGGTTGGACAAGGATGCATCCTTGTTTCGTCCAATACGTGTTCAAAGCGGATATAATATCCTGAAAATTCATACCGTATTTCATAAGTAACTATATTATATAAAATAAGCGGGCTACCCGGCGAGGTAGCGAAATTTATACAATATTTGTATGATTACGCACATCGTTTTTGATATGGACGGGCTTTTGTTGGATACGGAGATGATTTATTTCATCTGCTACCAACGTGCCGCACGCAAATGGGGAAAAGAATTTCCCTTTGAACTGTTTGAACAATGCGTGGGAATGAGTCCGGCCGATTCAAAACAAATTATTGATAATTATTATAAAGGGACCGTGGACGTACCCGCTTTGTATCAGCAAACGGGAAAAGAGTTTGAAGATTATTTAGCGCGCGACGGGGAAATTAACTTTCGGCCCGGCGCTAAGGAAGCGGTGGAATATTTTGCAAACCGCGGTTTTACGCTGGCGGTGGCATCTTCCAATATTCGCAAATGGGCGGAAGAAATGCTACAAAGAAAAGGCATTAAAAAATATTTTTCCGTTATTACTATGGCAGACGACGTAACCAAAACAAAGCCCGACCCGGAAATTTATTTAACCACCGCGGCCCGGTTAAATGCGTCGCCCGCGCAATGTCTGGCGTTTGAAGATTCCGTAGCCGGAGCTACGGCCGCTATCCGCGCAGGGCTTCGCACGTGCGTCGTGCCGCAAATCAAACAGCCCGATACGTTCGTGCGTGAACGCGCGTTTAAAATTTATCAGTCGCTTGATGATATTTACCCCGATATGGACGAGTTGCTTGGCTAATTAGGAAGTTGATAGACTTTGTGTCCGCTTCCTTCTTTCCCTATATATGTTCCCCCCATAGATTTACAAGCTTTTTGATAAACGTCTGTATTACCTGAACAATGTATGCCACTACGAGTATCTCCAGGTGTTGGATTATCAAAATAATAAGTGATATACCCCCGCGACCAAGTTTCATTATTTACCCGTGGTGTTCCAACTAATACCCGCGGGTTAAATCCGTTTCCTACATTAAAAGATAATTCTATGGTTGCATTGGTAGATTGTATGACACCGCTTAACCAATTTGATTGAGAGGTGGTAGCCGATACCGGCCCGATGTCTATATTAAGCATATCTAAATCTGCCGTATAGGCACCATTAGCTAAATAATACACTTCCTCTGCATCTTTAATAGCTTTAGCAAGGGTGTATGCTTGCACTAACCGGCTTTTGGCTACGGCTTGCTCGTATTTTGGCAATGCCACCGCCGCCAAAATACCGATAATAAGGACGACGACCAGAAGTTCAATGAGGGTAAATCCTTTTACGCTGTTATCAAAAAAGGGTGTCATCCCCGAATGTTTCTGTCGGGGATCTACTCCTTTTTCCGAAACAGCAACAAGGTTGAGATTCCTGAACCCTGCGGGCCGCCAAAATTTTGGGAATGACATTTTTTTATTTTTATTTTCTCTTTGCATAATTTTATTCTCCTTTACTACGTGCCATATCATTAAACAAAATGTAGCAAAAAAAAAAACGATGTCAAGTTTTATTTTTCTTGGACGGTAAAAAGGCATAAAAAAAGCACACAACGCAACGGGTTGTGTGCTGTAAAGTAAAACAGTCAAAATTATTCTTCTAAAATACTGGGGACGGGAAGTTCATCTTCCGGTGGAACGACACTTTGGGCGGACGCATCGCCGGAGTCGTTTTCTTCTTCCTCATCTTGCAAGGGCGTAATGGTCATTTCTTCGTACGTTTCATCTTGCAGGGAAAGATCTAACTCCACGGGCTCGCTAGGCGTTTGGACCCGGTTTTTGCTCGGCTCGGACGAAACGACCGGAGCTTTTTGGGTTGTACCCGCCGTGCCGCGCGGATTCCACCACGCCGGTATTTCGGCACAAGCGGCTAAAAACAATAACGCAACCAAAATTCCAAGTTGTTTTTGCATAAGTTTATTATACTTTATCCGGCTTAATTTGTTCACATTTCGCTTGTAAACACGCCGCTTGGTACAACGCACCCGCCCGGTAACTGCTACGCACAAGCGGCCCGCTGGCTACCCCTTTAAAACCTAAAGATAAGGCATATTCTTCCCACCTTTTATATTCTTCCGGCTCGGGGTAGCGCGCTACGGGATAGTGATTTTTTGACGGGGCTAAATACTGTCCTATCGTAATTAAATCTACACCCGCACCGCGCAAATCTTTTAATAATTGGCGTATTTCTTCTTCCGTTTCGCCCAGTCCTACCATAAAGCCGGACTTTGTAAAAATGTGCGGAGCATACTTTTTACTGTTTTCTAATACGCCAAGCGTGCGCGTATATTGCGCGCCGACCCGTACCGATCCATATAAACGCGACACCGTTTCTATATTATGCGCGAGCACGTCGGGCCGCGCATCTAAGATAGTATGCAAGGCGTTTTCATCACCTTTCAAATCGGAGATCAGCGGCTCTACATTTACGTCGGGCGTGCGCGTATGGATAGCTTGTATCACGCGGGCAAAGTGTCCGGCTCCGCCGTCTTGTAAATCGTCCCGCGTGGGCATGGTAAGTACGGCGTAACGGATGTGCCACTCATCAACGGCTTGGGCCACGCGCTCCGGCTCGGTATCGTCGGGCGGTAGTGGTTTTTCGCGCGAGACCGCGCAAAAGCGGCAACCGCGCGTGCAACGCTCGCCCAGTACCATAAAAGTCGCATCGCCGCAGTTAAAACACTCCCCCCGGTTGGGGCATTTTGCCGCATGACAAACCGTGTGTAAAGCGTGGCGGGAAATAGAATCTTCCGCCGTCAGAGCCGTGGATGAACGCAAGGCGGCTTTATTTTTTCCCACCATTTCTTTAAGCCAAGTAGGTATCATATTTAAATTATACTAAAACCGGCCCGACGGTAATATGATAAAATAAAAGCGATATGCATAAATCAGCCGTTTTAATTAGTTTATTATTCCTTTTTGCGGGCACGTACGCGTCGGCGCAAGAGAAGACAACCGCCGATAAATTGCAAGAAGCGGCCGGGTTGTATTTTGCATACCAACCGGAAAAAGCACTAAACGCGTATGTGGATATTTCCAAAGAAACATCCGACCGGGAAGCTTTTTTAAATGCGGCATTTATCGCCATGGAGCAAAATAATTCCAAACTGGCCGTTGATATCGCTACCGCCGCTTACCGCGCTTATCCGCAAGACAGCGAGATTATCCAAACCGCCGCCGAAGCGTATTTGGCCGACGGACAATATGCCGCCGCGGAAATGCTACTTTCCCAACTGTCCGAAGAGCCCGGCCGCGCGGAATTATTACACATCAATTTGGCCCGGGCGCAAATCGGCATGGGCGAAAAAAAACTGGCTAAGAACAATTTAAAACTGGCTACGCGCGGCAAAGTACACACGGCCCTGTCCAACTATTTATTAGGGCTTTTATACGAAGAAGAAAACAATTACAAAAAAGCGGTCAAACATTTTAAAGTGGCCTCGGAGTATGACCACCAATTTATTGAAGCCAAAATGCACTATGCAAACGCGTTGGAAAAAACGCGCGATTACAACGAGGCCTACCGCCAATACCGCATGATTTATACGTTAGAGAAAAAAAACGACACCGTGCGTAACGCCTTAGCGCGGTTACTACCCAAATTAACCCGTTCCGAAAAAGAACTCACTGCCGGAAAAACACGCAAAGACCACACCTTAGTTAAAATGATGATTATTCCCGACGGCAAAAAATATCCGCAAGAAATTAAAGTTGGCTTAGGGATGAACCCCAACGGTCGTCCCCCCCAACGCACTACTTTACAATTTGTGCCGTCGCATGTATTTGTTATCCAAGATGACAAAGGAAACGAAATTTTACGCGGTAACGCCAAAGAAAATTGGACGGCACTACTGGAAAACGGAAAAACATATTTGCAATCACCCGCGGGCAAAAAAATTCCGTTTCACAAATCGGTAACGATTCGTCCCATTTCACACACCGCCGGAGAAGGACACACCATTTTAGTCAAACAACTGATGAGCGGCGCGGGCATGACGTGGGCCAGTTTGGACGATAAAGAGTACCGCGGTAAGTTGCAAATCGTGCATAACACCCGCCTAAATACGCTTGTGCCTATCAATGTGCTGACGGTGGATGAGTATTTGCAAGGCGTTATTTCATCTGAAATGCCGGTGCAGTTTCCCATGGATGCGCTCCGGGCGCAAGCGGTTTTGGCGCGCACGTATGCGCTGAAACATTTAGGTAAACACAAATCGTACGGTTATGATTTGTGTGACACGCAAAACTGCCAAGTTTACGGCGGCGTAAGCGCGGAAAGCGAACGCGCCAACGCGGCGGTAGAATCTACTATTGGTGAAGTGTTGCTATATAACGGCAAACCGATTGAGAGCGTATTTTCGGCTAACTGCGGCGGCATTACGCAAAGCTCTAAAGACGCGGGTTGGAGTGATACGCCGTATTTACACCCGGTGTCTGATTATAAAGATTTTGATTTTTCCACCTTACAGCCCTATCACTTTAAAAACTTGCTCCAATACTACCACGACGCATACAGCCGCTACGACAAAAACGTAAGTATGGCGGCGTTTCGGTGGGTGCGTGTGGTGGAAGAAAAGGAACTGCGCGAAGTGATTAAACGCCAGAAAAAAGACATCGGCGAGATTAAAGCCCTTATCCCGTTACGCCGCGGCAAATCGGGCTACGTAAGCCGCTTGCTCGTTAAAGGTACAAAGGGCAGCGTAACGCTTAATAAAGAAAATGTCATACGAAACAATTTAAGTTTGGGGATGTTGCGCAGTAGTTATTTTATCGTAGAGCCCAATTACGAAAACCGCAAGTTAAAATATTTTGTATTTTACGGCGGCGGGTGGGGCCACGGCGTGGGCTTTGACCAAACAGGCGCGGCCGGACGCGCCGACGCGGGCCAAGATTACAAAACGATTCTGCAACACTACTTCCCTAAAGCAGAATTTACAGAAGGGAATTAGTTTGAAAAGTTATAAAAGTACCACATCCCGTCAGAGCCGAGCGAAGTGTTTTTTGTAACCTGTTTGCATAGTTCATTGGCTTGTGAATTTTCTTTAATAGCATAGCAGACCCTACGTCCTGTATGCGCTGTATTATCCCACATAAAATACAATCGTAAACCTTGTACGTGCTCACTCCACAAAGCAACCCATACCGTACCTAATTCAGCCCTCCATTTATTTTCAGCGGTAAAGGTGCGCGAGTTTTGTTGATAAGTACCTGCAAAATCTACATCCAGTTCCGTCCAGTCGGTTGTATAAGTTCCGTTGGCTAGGTAGTAGCGTTCCTCGGCTTGTTTAATCGTTTGGCCTGCAGTGACGAGCTGCACAAGCCGGGTCTTGGCCACCGCAAATTTATACTGCGGCAACGCCACCGCGGCTAATATACCGATGATGAGCACAACGACAAGTAATTCAATGAGCGTAAATGCCTTATTGTTTTTCATATTATTGCTCCTTAATATTTTTTTACTGTTCCTTTATTATCGTTTTTTTTTTTTATTTGTCAACCCCCCTTGCCGGGGGCAGGTAACAAACAAACAGCCGCCCCGGAAACCTGAGCGGCTTGAGAAAAGACAATTTATATTTTATTTTCCCGTCAGTTGACGTTGGGCCACTTGGCGAGCTTCTTGCATTTGCTGTTGGCGTTGCTCGTCGGTCAAATTCGGGTTACTTAAAATAGCATCAATACGTGCGTTCATTTGATCCAATACGTTGCGCACGTGTTGTTCGGTATCGGCAATCATTTCCGGGGCGGCATCAGCCATACTTTGCCGCACGGCTTGGATGTATCGTTCTTCGTCCAGTTTTAGTTGTGCGCGGGTGGTGTCGTCGTTATTTTTGCGTAGGGCTTTTTCGGAAAGGGCCTCTTTTTCCTGTTTAGTTGTTTCCGGGTTTGCCCAAATCTCTGCCATTTCATCGGCGTAGCGTTGGTAAATATCTTGGAACACAGCCGACCCCTCATCGCCATACAAACGGTGAGCTTCCTTAAGTAACGCGTTGGAACGCTCCACAATATCTTGCTGACGGAGTTTCTGCTCTTGCTCAGACGCATGATACGGTAGTTGTAACTCGTCAGCGTTTTGTTGTTCCTCTTGGCGAGGTGCATTGACATACGGCGAGAGTGATTTTTTATTATCCGTCAAATATTTACGCATTTCAGCGTCACGCTTGCGTTGGAGAGCTAACGCTTTTTCAAAATACTCATCTTGCGTAAGTTCCTGTTGGGCAAGTGCCAGTTCCTGTGCGCGGTATTTATCCATAATGGCTCCCAAAGCCGCGGCGGTTTTTTCATCGTACGATTTTTTATAATGCGCCAACAAATCGCCGTCGCGCTTGTTTAATTGATCTTGCATGCGTTTTTGCCCTTCGTTGGCACTTAAATCTTTGAGTTTATCGTTGTATTTTTTACTGATTTGGCGCGTTTTTTGTTGACGCTCTTGCGTGGATAAACCCTCTTGGTTTAGCACGTTCATAAGTTCCTGTTGGTAAGCGTCCATGATTTGTCCGGCCTGCTTGGCCGCACCCGCGCCAAAGGCACTTTGCATGCTTTTAACGATGTTATTTTTTTGATAGGAAATTTGTTTAGCCACTTGCGCAAACGGACCAGACTGGGCCGCAGACGCACTTTGCCCACCGGAAGAATTACGCGATAAATATTTTTCAATATTTGTATCTTTTTTACTCTTAGGCAGTAAGGCACGCAAAACGGCTTCTTCCACGCGGTCGGTTAAGCCGTCTAATGTTTTTTCCAATTTGGCCGCTTCATCTTTAGTCAGCGCGGCCATATACGGCGAGAATAACGCTTTGGATGTTTTATTTTGTTCCTGTTCGTTAGTTGAGCCGGACGCAAAATTCCCCCCCATTTGATACGCCCGTTGTGGCATAGTTGCGCCCGAAGTAGAGCCATAAGAACCGGACGGAGTAACCGCACGGCCTTCTTGTAAATTTTGCGCGGCTTGGTTATATAAAGACGGCTCGCGTTGCGTTGCATAAGTAGGAACTGGCGTCGTGGCAAGTTGTCCGGTGCGCGCCAAAGACGGACTTATGGAGATAGAGGGGCTCGTTTTTCTTTCTAACGGTGAAGAAACAACCGGTAGACCGGTGTTATTGGCCACCGTATCAGACGGCCGGGAAGAATCGGTCTCTGTACCCGTTGCATCCTCCAGCCCTAAAAACTCTTGGGTTTTCAGTTGCTCTAAAGCCGGATTGGTAATCGGTTTAGCCGTTGTTCTGGTGCGGTGCGCGCCGGAGGGCAAAAAACCCGCCGTATCTTGTTTGTCTTGTGTAGAAGAATAAAATACTACGGCCAGTAGGGCCGCCAGTACGAAAGTTAAGATAAAGAAAGATTTATTTTGGTTCATACTATTATTATAACTGAAATTGATAAAAAGAAAAGCCCCGCGTTGGCGGGGCTTACTTTTACTCTTTTGTAATTTCAATGCCCAGCTCTTGTAACTGTTTATCGTCTACCTTATTGGGCGACTCAGTTAGCGGGCAGGCCGCTTGCGCCGTTTTGGGGAACGCAATAACTTCACGGATAGATTCTTCCCCGGCCAGTAGCGCGGTAATGCGGTCCAACCCCAGGCCGATACCTCCGTGTGGCGGTGCGCCGGCTTCCAGCGCATTTAAGAGCATACCAAAGCGGATAGCGGCGTCTTCTTTGGAGTGTTTCATCAAGGCCAAAATACGCTCTTGCACGTCGCGGCGGCAGTTACGCACCGAGCCGGACGCGAGCTCGTTTCCGTTAAGTACCAAGTCAAACTGGTACGAACGCACGGAGCCCGGGTCTTTTTCCAAATTAGGTAAATCTTCTTCTACCGCGGCCGTAAAAGGGTTGTGCGCCGCGTCCCAGCGGTCCTCTTCCGGGATATATTCTAACAACGGGAAGTTGGTGATCCACGCAAACGCCCAATCGGTTTTTTGCGGCAACTCTTTAACGAGCTCCTTGCGCAGAGCCCCCATAAAACTTTGGCACGTGCGTTTGTTTGCGTCGCTACCTACTAAGATAGCATCTCCGTCTTGCGCCCCTACCGCCTGTTTAAGTGCGCAGAGTTCTTCGGGCGTGAAAAATTTAGCAGCGGGGCCTTCGTATTTACCGTCTTTTACTTTCAGCCACACAAGGCCTTTCGCCCCGTTCTTTTTCGCCAGTTCGGTTAGTTTATCTAAATGACCGCGCGAATAAGCGGCTCCCTTTTCGCCTTTGAGTGCGTAGATAGCGCCTTTGGCGGCAAGTACGTCTTGGAACACTTTGAATCCGGTTTTGGCAAACAAGTCAGACACATTGACCAGTTGCAACTCGTAACGTAAATCGGGCTTGTCCGAGCCGTATTTATCCATGGCTTCGTCAAACGGAATTTTAATAAACGGCGTTTGTAATTCTTTGCCCGCCGTCTTGAAAATTTCCTTCATGAGCCCTTCCACAATTTCGTGGATGTCGTTAATGGTTACAAACGACATTTCCATATCAATCTGCGTATGTTCGGGTTGGCGGTCGGCGCGCAAATCTTCATCGCGAAAACACCGTGCCAATTGGAAATAGCGGTCAATGCCGCTGGCCATTAAGGTCTGTTTGAACATCTGCGGGCTTTGCGGCAAAGCGTAAAATTCGCCATGGTGTACGCGGGACGGCACGAGGTAATCGCGCGCGCCTTCGGGCGTGGAGCGGGTTAAAATAGGCGTTTCTACTTCCAAGAAACCTTGCGCGTCTAAATACCGCCGCGCGGCTTGTGCAATACGGTGGCGCAACAGCAAGTTGGAAAACATCTTTGGGTTGCGCAAATCTAAATAGCGGTATTTTAAGCGGATTTCTTCAGCCACACCGCGTGAATTTTCCACATCAAAAGGCAAGGGGATGCACGTATTTAATACTTTCAAATCTTCTACCAAAATTTCAATTTCGCCCGTTTTCATATTGGGGTTGACAGCCCCCTCAATGCGGCGTTTAACCGTACCCGTTACCTCAATAACATACTCGTTGCGTAGTCCATACGCCGTATCAAAAAACGGGCTGTTGGGCTCTACTACTAATTGGCATACCCCACTGCGGTCGCGCACGTTGATAAAAAGAACGCCGCCGTGGTTGCGGTAGCTGTTCACCCAACCGCATAAGGTTTGTTTAGTGCCTAATAATTCAGCGGTAATATCGCCGCAGTAATTGGTTCGTTTCATAGGAATTTTTTTACCTCACTTACTAAAGCGTCAAAGGAAATTCTTTTTTGTTCTCCCGACTGTAAATTTTTTAAAGTTACTTCGCGCGCGGTTAGTTCGTCCGAGCCGATAATCACGGCATACGACGCGCCGCAACGGTCGGCTTGTTTCATTTGGCCTTTGATGTTTTTATCAAAGAGCCCGCCTTCCGTTTTAATACCCGCGGCGCGTAAGGTTTGCATTAAATTAAATGCGGCTTCGTTACACGTTTTGTCCATGGATACAAAATAGACACTTTTGGGCTTAACAAATTCCACGTCGCCACGCGATAAGATGACGCGCTCTGCGCCCATGGCCCACCCGATAGCCGGCGTGGCCGGGCCGCCCATATTTTTCACAAGCGTATCGTATCTTCCCCCCGCCGCAATTGCGTTTTGGGAAGCATCGCCTGCTTGAAATTCAAACACGGTGCGGGAGTAATAATCAAGCCCGCGCACAAGCATGGGATCTACTATAAAATTGATTTTGCCTTTTAACAAGCGTTGTACTTCGTCAAAATGCGCCTCACACTCAGGGCACAGTTGCATCGTCGGCACACGGCCCGCAAAACGGGCTCCGTCAATTTTGCAATCTAACACACGCAAGGGGTTTTTTTCCAAACGTGTTTGGCAATTTTCGCACAAGGTATCTTTCTCTTTAGATAAAAAATCAATGAGTGCTTGGCGGTAAACGGGGCGGCATTTATCGCACCCTAAGCTATTGATTTTGACGGTATAATTTTTCGCGCCGAACTTGGCAACGATGTCTTTTAACATCAAAATTACTTCGGCATCGGCCGCCGGAGCAGAATTGCCGATATATTCGGCACCGATTTGTTCAAACTCGCGGTAGCGGCCCGCTTGCGGGCGTTCGGCGCGGAACATATTGCCGATATAATAAAATTTTTGCACCGGGGCTTGTTGGACGAAATTATTTTCCAAATATGCACGCACCACGCCGGGGGTGCCCTCGGGGCGGATAGCCAGTTGGCGGTGTCCGGCATCTTCAAATGCGTACATTTCTTTTTGGACGATATCGGTCGTTTCCCCGGTAGATTTTACAAAAAGTTCTTTTTGTTCTACCGTCGGTAAGCGCAGTTCGCTAAACCCGTAAAGCGAAAACACTTCGCGGGCGCAAGTTTCTAACTGAGTAAAATTTTTTGCTTGGGGCTCAAAAATATCTCTAAACCCTCTAACTAATTTTGCCATATAAGATATTTTAGCATTTTATACGAGAACAAAAAATCATCCCATTAAAAAAGCCCCGCTTTCGCGGAGCTTTCTAATTTTGGACGTGATCGGGGACCCACCCGACGACCTCCTCGTTAGCTCACTTCGGAGCAAAACGCGCCCCAGTTCACAACGAATCGGTCTTTCGGTTTATATCACATATAAAATTATAAAGCCCCGCTTTCGCGGAGCTTTCTAATTTTGGACGTGATCGGGATCGAACCGACGACCTCCTCGTTGCGAACGAGGCGCTCTCCCAGCTGAGCTACACGCCCGTAAAACGGTTTCCTTACGACATATTTATTATAGCAAATATTTTTTGAAAACAAAAATTTTTTGTTTTCGTTGCTCTTTCTCTCATTAAAAAGATAAAATAGAAATATATTATTTTTTATCAACGAGGTTTTTATGTTAAACAAAATTCGCGTGAAAGACGTTGGCCAATACGTCGGCCAAGAAATTACTTTGCACGGTTGGCTCTACAACAAACGCTCCAGCGGTAAACTCCATTTTTTGCAACTGCGCGACGGTAGCGGTATTATCCAATGCGTCATGTTTAAAGGCGAAGTGTCCCCCGAACAATTTGACTTGGGCGATAAAGTAACGCAAGAATCTTCCATTATCGTTACCGGAACGGTGCGCGAAGATAAACGCTCACCCTTGGGTTTTGAACTCGGCGTAAAAAATTTAGAAGTAGTCCAAATGGCAAAAGATTATCCGATTTCGCCCAAAGAACACGGGCCGGATTTCTTAATGCAAAACCGTCACTTGTGGTTGCGCTCGGCGAAACAAACCGCCATTTTGCGCGTGCGTGATGAAATCATTTTTGCTATCCGCGAATATCTGCACAAGAACGGGTTTATCTTGTCGGACTCCCCCATTTTAACCCCCGCCGCGTGCGAAGGCACCAGCACGTTATTTGAAACCGATTACTTCGGGCAAAAAGCGTTTTTGTCCCAAAGCGGTCAACTCTACGGCGAGGCCTCGGCGATGGCTCTTGGCAAAACGTATTGTTTCGGGCCGACGTTCCGCGCGGAAAAATCTAAAACGCGCCGCCACTTAACCGAATTTTGGATGGTGGAGCCGGAAGTTGCCTACAACGATTTAGACGATAACATGGACCTGGCCGAAGATTTTATTAAATACATCGTCGCACAGGTGTTAAAAAACCGCGCTGCAGATTTGAAATTATTGGAGCGCGATACGTCTAAATTACAAGCCACCGTGGAAAAGAAATTCCCGCGTATTGACTACACAGACGCTATTGAAATTTTGCATAAAAAAGGCAACGACACCCCGTGGGGCGGCGATATCGGCGGCGACGAAGAAACCCTACTGGGCGAAGATTACGACACGCCTATTATGATTCACCGCTATCCCACCGCTATCAAAGCGTTTTATATGAAACGCGACCCGAAAAACCCCAAAGTCGTTTTGGCAGTAGACGTTATCGGGCCGGAAGGCGCCGGCGAAATTATCGGCGGTAGCGAAAGAGAGGCCGATTACGATGCGCTACTTGCCCGCATTAAAGAACAAGGGCTGGACCCCGAAGGATATAGCTGGTATTTGGACTTACGTAAATACGGCAGTGTGCCGCATGCCGGGTTTGGTATGGGTATTGAACGCATGGTACGTTGGGTGTGCGGACTTCAACACGTGCGCGAAACGATCCCGTTTGCCCGTATGATGGATAAGATACACCCTTGATTTAGAAGAAACGAAAAAAATGACGGCCTGTGCAAAAAAGCACAGGCCGTTGTTGTTTGTAAAAGTTTTATTTACGGCATTTGATAATAGCGATACACGCCGCCCATCAAATTGGTTGGGCTGGCTTTTTCCAACTTTTCACAAAAATTTATTTCATAGCGGGAATCTTCCATACAATACATTGTTCCGTCAGAAGACATCCTAAAACCCGCTCTTTGATAGGGCCCATCCCTCCACATGCCAATGACGCTGATGTTAGCATTGGAAGAACCATTTAACGTAATTTCAAAATCTTTTCCTTGGCGCACCGCATCCGTTCCGGCAATCACTACCGACACAGAAGGAGTTGTTTTAGGCGTCAAAGGTAAGTCAATGGATAAATCTTCAAAATTGACGGCATATTCACCGTTGGCTAAATAATAGGCGTTTTCGGCCTGGTGTATGGCTTTTACCAATGTTTTTAATTGTGTGTTTTTGCTTTTCCACACCGCCTTTTGATACTGCGGCAAAGCCACCGCCGCAAGTATACCGATGATGAGGACGACCACTAAGAGTTCAATTAACGTAAATGCACCATTGTTAAAGAATAAAGATTTGTCATGCCCGAAATTTCCCGTCCGGCGAAGACTCGGGTATCTCCCGATTTTCTTTCGCTTGTTGACCATCCCATCCGAAACAAAAATACGAAGATCCCCGACAGCAACACTCGGGGATGACATACTTTTTTTAATTTCTTTTTCCATACAAAATTCCTCCGTTTGATTTCTGTTTAATTAAATTAAATCAAAAAAAAAAACAATGTCAAGTGTTATTTTTACGACGAAGAAACAACAAAAAAACCCCGCTTTAAAAGCGGGGCTTATCAAAAAATACGATTTTTATTTTCCGTTCGGGTAGGCTTTACCGGTAGCCGCGATGTTACTTAAATAGTTCAGAACTCTTTCGGCCTCATCCGGGAAAATGGCCGGCTCCACTTCCCCCACGATGTTATACTGAAATAACGTCAACGGGGCCATGGGCGCATCAGAATAAGAGACTACCGGAATATTTAATTTGTTATTCCACACATACATAGATACTTCAAATCCGTTGTGTTCTTCACCAAGTACATAGTCCGTTAATACCACATCATAGTGTTTGTAAGCCAACAACGATTTGGCCTCCGCTACGCTGGTGGCAAGCTCTATGGTTACTTCGGGGTGTAAGCGGCTGACGACTTCGGTTAGTTCATCCACCCCATATTCGTCATCCCGCACCGCCAATATGCGCATGGACTTTGCCGCCGGATTAAACGGTAGCGAATATTTGTAATTTCCAAACTCGTCATCGGCAACGCTATAAGCATTGTAATTGTCTTCAACATAATCGGGCTGAGTCTGTGCCCATTCTTCCAAATGTTTGAGTTGTTCCATCAACGTTCCGTTAGTAAAATCATAGCGGGGAGTTACTGTTTTAGCCGATACAAACGCTTTATAAGAATTTAATAATTCCTCCATGTCATCGCGGGACATCTTTTCCAACACCTGGGCTTGAAAGCCGTAGGCAGTTAATTCAAGCTCCAAGGACTCACGCGAGCGTTTAGCCGGATAAGAAGGACGGGGCCGGGCTGACGTTTGCTCAGCCCTTTCTGCCCACGCCGGAAGGGTGGGTGCATTGTCGTTACCTAACAAATGGAAATAGCCCAATTCGGATACGCCTTGCGGGGCAGCAGCAACGGTTTGAAGTTGTTGGTGCCAAGCTTTTAAATTGCTTAAATAATTAAATACCCGTTTTGCATCCGGAGCCGTCAGCGCAATATCTATGCGGCCTAAGATATTGTGACTGAGCAAATAATCCGGCGTAGCTCCGGCCGCGGAGTAAAGCACCACCGGCACAGCAATTTTTTCGTTATATACTTTCATCCCCAGCATATCTGCCGTACCGCCACGCATGACATAGTCACATAATACCACATCGTAAAAACCGGATTGCAACTTGGTAATTACACTTTTGGGACTCAGGGCCCAAGTAACATCTACCCGCGAATCTTTAGCGGCGGCTTCTAATAAAGGTTCTAACGGCTCGCGTTTATCATTAACTACCAAAACACGTAATTTATCTACTTGCGGGCTAAAAGGCAAGGTGTATGTATCATACACATAATTTTCTTCTAAATAGTCCGGTTGGCTACGCGCCCAAATTCTACGTTCCGATTCTTTCCCCGAAAAACGCGAAGCTACCGCCGCACCGGACTTTAAACTCAGGTACGTATCGTAAAATTCTTGCAAAGAATCGCGGTCCCACTCGTTGGCATTGGGTGGAAGGGCATGTTCCTCGGAAAGCGCAATACGCAACTGCAACGCGGACATCTTCTTCCCGTTGCTTGAGGACGAAGTGTTTCCGCCCATGAGTTCCCAAACGGGTGGTCTTTCTGACGAAACAAATTCTGTTTCCTCACCAAACGTATGAAAAGCAGACACCAACCCGCTGGAAACTTGCGCCTGTACAGCTTGATGTTGTACGGCGTTGGATAAAGCGCTTGTAGTAGGCACTGCCGCCGGGGTAGCCGGAAGCGTAGGGTGGGCAGCGAAGCCCCCCCTTATGGGCGATAAATGGACCGGACGCGTAACATTAAGCCCCGGGTGGAGTACACTTGGCTTACGCAAGTGAAAAATACGGGCCGGATTTTTGGGCACAGGCGGCCATCCGCCCGCACATAATTCAGACACGCCCCCCAACAAGAGTGCGATTAAAAAACCGGGTAAAATAAACAAGTTATATTTTTTCATATTAGTTTTGATATGCCTTACCGGTAGCTACCATGTTACTTAAATAATTAAGTACTCTCTCGGCTTCGTCCATATCGTACGCTACCGGGATCTGCCCCACCATATTATACTTAAATAACGTATATTTACTATACGGTTCACACGAATAACAAATCACCGGGATATGCAATTTTTTATTCCAAACATACATACTTACTTCTAAACCGTTTCTGTTCCCCAACGTAAAATCTGCTAGCACGATATCATAGGAAATCGTATTTAATAGTTCAAACGCTTCCGACACATCGTGCGTCCGGTCTACCAGCATGCCGGGGTGTTCTTTGGACAGTTCCATCAGTTCGCGCCAACCCGAAGATTCATCCCGTACTATCAATATACGCAATTGTCGGACCGGATAAAACGGTGCTTCATATTCAATTCCCATCAAGCGCGGAGGAATATAATTCCCTTCCACAAAATCAGGTTGTAATTTCGCCCAGTCGTAGAGAGCATGCAATCCCTCTATCGTATTTTCAAATTCTCCCTGTTCAAAACGAGAACGCACTTCTTTGGTAGTCTCCATGGCTTTGTAAGAGTTAATAAAATCGTTTAAATCTTGGCGCGTATACGTTGCCAAATGCCGCTCATCTAATCCCAGTGCCGTGGCCTCTAACTGCAAAGATTCCAACGAGCGCATGGGTGACGGAACGATTTTTTTGGGTACTTCGGGCGCAGGAAAGTGAATAACGGGCTCGGCTATTTTGCCCGAACCGAGCAAATGGAAATATCCCGCCACGGAAACCCTGGGCACCGTGTGTATCATACCGGGCGTTGTCAAACGGCCGGCGTAACCAATCTGCGCGTGAGCCGCCTGACGGGAAACTGCACCCGTCAACTTAGGCACGTTGGGTCTAAATTGGGCATAGCATGGCGCAACTAATGAACAAAAAATAACCAGAAAAACAAACCTCTTCATACTCTTATTATGACACCTTTATCCCAAAAAAACAAGAACCAAAAGGCCCAGTTTTATGCTGGGCCTTTTTGAACGGAAACACAACAGATTATTTCTTTTTAGCCGTTAATTTTTTGGCTTGGGCGGGCTTGGCTTTGCATTTGGCCATTAAATCTACGGGCGATTCTATCCCTAAGATATTGGGCGAAGTAGCGTGCAGGCCCGGCTTAGCCCCAACGGATAATAAATAGTCGTACATTTCTTTATCGCAGTTGACGGCGGCAAGTCCTAGCGGCGTAAGCTGTTTCTTGCCCGCCAAATTGGCTTTATATTCTAACATCAATGCCAAACGCCCCTCTTGCCGGGCCAGTTGCACAAGATGTTTAAGCATATCCATATTCTGCGCTTGCACCGCCTGGTGAAAGACGTTACCCTTGGGCGACGCTTCAAACAAGCGCGCCATATTGCTAAGCAAATAATCTACCATTTCGGTTTGCCCGTTTTGCACGGCTACCAACAGCGGCGTATCGCCCTCTTTATTTTTATCAAATACGACCGATTTGTTTTGCGCCACTACGCGGCGTGCCAAACTGACATCGCCCGTCTGAGCCGCTTTAAAAATATCGGCATCCGTAATAGCGGCCGCTTCTTGTTGTGCGTTAGGCAGTTCGCGCCCTTCGGCTTTGGCTTGCGCAATCAGCGCGGCATTATCTTCTTCAATAACGGTGTTTTTTACAACGGTTAAATCTTTTTCAAACCACGGAAGCACCGCGGTGCGTTTTTTCTGGCGGGCGGCGGCATACGGAATTAAACCGTCGTTTGCGGCTAAAGTAGCATCGGCATCGGCCGCTAACAGACGTTTTACAATATCCACATATCCCTTTGAGGCGGCCCAATATAAAGCGGTTTGGCCCAGTTTGTTTTGCGCGTTTACATCTACCGGGGCTTGCATGGTTTGCGGTTTTAAGAGTTCGCGTACTACTTCCGGCTGATTGTAACGCGCGGCATAAATAAGGGCGGTATTACCGTCGTTATTGGCCGCATTGACATCGGCCCGGTAAGCAAGCAAATCGCGCACGCTTTCCAAATCGCCTAGCGAGGACGAAATAATTAGTGGCGTATTACCTTTTTCGTTACTGATATTCGGGTCAATACCGCCTTTGAGCATGGCAATTACGCCTACGTTATTTTTCTTGGCACTGGCCCGGAATAAATAATCGCCGTTTAACCCTTCGGAAACGCCGCTTGATAAAAACAGGTCAACCATGTCGTTGCGTTGTTTTTCCAAGGCCAGAAACATCGGTGAGTGGTTGTAGTTATTGACGGCATTGATATCGGCTCCGGCAAAAACAAGCAAGCGGGCAATTTCCGTGTCATCCAAATAATATAAAGCACGCAACAGGGCGGTATCTTTAGTAAAGGCATTTTTTTTGTTGACGTCGGCCCCCGCCAAAATAATTTGCCGCACCGCTTCTACATTACCCAATGTGGCCGCGACCAACAATAACGGATCGCCCTTACTGTTGACGATATTAACATTAGAGCCAAGTTTTTGCTCCAACATATCCAAAAACCCGGCCGTATCGCGGTGTTGTAACAGTTCGGTGGCCTCGTCGGCCAGTTCCGTAGAGGTTTGCCGCACTACCAATTTTTGATTGCTTTTTGACACCCGGGGTTGCAAACCGCTTTTAAACGTAAACGCTACCAATATCACTAACGGCAAAGCCGCTATGATAAGAAGTGCCAGTAGCGGTTTTTTGGTAACAGACGATGATAACTTCCCGGCTTGTTTTTCCGGGATGATCGCCACGTGTTTAGAAGGTTTGGTAGGAAACGGCATACAACTCCTGCTATTTTTTCAGTTGGGTTAATGCGTTTTGGGCGGCGGCTTGTTCGGCTGATTTTTTATTATGGCCTTTACCGCTACCTAATACGCGGCCCGACAAACTTACTTGCACGGTAAACACTTTATCGTGTTCCGGCCCGACAGTCTGGACGACTTCATACACAGGCGTTTGCGGTCCGCGTTTTTGCAAAAATTCCTGCAAGATACTTTTGTAATCTTGCGCGTCTTGTGTAAGGGCTTGTGTTTTTACCCACGGCAAAATAACTGATTCCGCCGCCGGATAGCCGCCGTCTAAGTACACAGCGCCGAGCACGGCCTCTACCGCGTTGGAAATAATACTGTCGCGTTCGCGGCCGCCGGTGCAAATTTCCCCATGGCTTAGCAGCATAAAACGCCCCAAGTCCATTTGTTTGCCCCACACATAAAGGTTCCGCCTGGAAACCAAATTGGACTTTATTTTAGAAAGCACCCCCTCTTCTACATGAGGGCATTGGTTGTAAATATAATCTGCAACCACCGCGCCTAATATACTATCTCCCAAGAACTCAAGCCGCTCGTTATGCTTAACGTTACGGCGCTCGCCCGCGAAAGATTTATGAGTGAGTGCTTCCTGTAAAAAGTCTTTGTTTTTAAAGCGGTACCCGATGATATTTTCAATATCCGTGTACACGTTTATTTCTTGGCGTTTTCTTCAATGTAAGAAATGGCTTCGCCTACCGTTTTGATTTTTTCGGCTTTTTCATCAGGAATTTCAACGTCAAATTCTTCTTCCAACGCCATGATGAGTTCCACGGTGTCCAAAGAATCAGCCCCTAAGTCGTTGACGAATTGGGCTTCCGGTTTTACTTGGTCGGCTTCCACACCCAATTGTTCCACGATGATGTTTTTCACTCTTTCTTGTACGTTTTCTACAGACATGTTGTCCTCCGTATTTTTTAAAGGGTATCCCCTTCTAAATTCTACATATATAGCCCGCCGTTCACGGCAAGCACATGCCCCGTAATATACGAGGCGTCATCTGAGGCCAAGAACAAAACTGCCTTGGCGATATCCTGCGTAGTGGCAAACCGTTTAAGCGCGATTGCCTCTAACGCTTTGGCTTTTACGTCTTCGGGCAAAGCGTCCGTCATGGCCGTTTGCACAAATCCGGGCGCGACGGCGTTTACCCGCACATTACGCCCGCCAAATTCTTTGGCTAACGTTTTAGTCAGCCCGATTATTCCCGCCTTGCTGGCCACATAATTGGCCTGCCCGGGGTTTCCCATTTCCCCCACCACGGAAGAAATGTTTACAATGTTGCCGCTGCGTTTTTTAAACATCACTTTTAAAGCGGCTTTAGACATTAAAAAAGTACCTTTTAAATTGATGGTAATAACGTCGTCCCAATCTTGTTCGCTCATACGCACGGTCAAATTATCGCGCGTGATGCCGGCATTATTAACAAGCACGTCTAACGAGCCGAGTTCGGCTACTGTATTTTGGACCAATTTATCACAATCTTCGGCACGGGAAATATCTACCGCTTGCGTATAAATTTTCACCCCGTATCCGGCTAACTTTTGGGCGGCTTCTTTCAGCGCGTCTTCGTGTGTGGCACACAGGGACAAATTCGCCCCCGCTTGTGCAAACGCTTCGGCTAAGGCAAACCCGATCCCGCGCGACGCGCCGGTAATTAAAACGTTTTTACCTTTGAAGTCAGCCATGATTATTTTTCCCCGTGTATTTCCTGCTCAATTTTTTCAAACGTCGGTTTTAAAGCGGCCATTTTTGCAGCCACATCGCCGATGAAATCTTTTTCTACCAAACGCGCGGCTGTTTTAATAGCGTTAAAAATAGCAAAATCGTTTGATTTACCGTGTGCGATAATCGCCACCCCGTTCACACCTACCAGCGGCGCACCGCCGTAGCAATCGGGGTTAGTGTGGTTTTTTACCGCCTTAAATGCACCTAACGATAACAGCGAACCCAACATAGCAAGCGGACGTTTTTTAACTTCGCGCTTGATCATCCGGATCATAGTTTTGGCAAGGCCTTCCGCTGTTTTCAATACGATGTTGCCGACAAATCCGTCGCACACAATCACGTCGGTTTCGCCGGTGTTTACATCACGGCCTTCCACGGTCCCGCGGAAGTTTACCCCGATTTCGCGCATGTGCGGCACGGTATGTTTAACAAGCATGTTCCCTTTTGTTTCTTCTTCGCCGATAGAGAGCACCCCCACCGACGGAGCGGGAATATCAAATACTTTTTGCATGTACGTAGAGCCCATGACCGCAAATTGTAACAAGTGAATCGGTTTACAATCGGCATTGGCTCCGGCGTCTAACAACAAACAGACACCTTTATACGTAGGCATCGGCGAAGCAATAGCCGGACGCTGGACCCCTTTGATGCGTCCCATACCAAATAACGCCGCGACCATCGCCGCGCCGGAGTGCCCGGCAGAGACGAAAGCGTCCGCCCGGTGGGTACGCACCAAATCGGCACATACCACGATGCTCGCATCTTTTTTATTGCGGCATTCTTTGGCAGGTTCAGCCCCCATATCAATGGTATTGGGAGCATGTACAATGGACAAACGCGCCGGCAAATTTCTATGCCCTTGCGCGCGCAATTCTTTACGCAAAACCTCCTCGTTGCCAACGAGAATTACTTCCAACTTGGCATCTTTTTTAAGTGCTTTTAACGCACCTGCTACATTGGGTTTTGCTCCAAAATCGCCGCCCAGAGCGTCCAAGGCTATTTTCATACAAAAGTTTATTTCGCTTCGTTATTTTCCGCTTTGGCTTTTGCTTTGGGCGCGGCGACTACGCGGTCTTTATAGAAACCGCAAGACGGACAAACGTTGTGCGGCAAGCGCATCGCTTTGCAGTTGGGGCATTCCACGAGTTGCGGAAGTTCCACTCCCGAGTTGTGGGATCTTCTCATATCCCGGCGGGAACGAGTGTGTTTTTTCTTTGGATTCGGCATTTGTTTTACTCCTGTTTTACTCTAGAACAATTCTAAAGAATTATTATTTAAATTTTCCTTTTAATGCAGCAAACGGCGATAAATTCTCCGGTTTGCACGTGCACGGGGCAACATTTAAATCTTGCCCGCACATCGGGCATAACCCTTTGCAATCCGGCTTGCACAAAAAACGAATATCTTCGCTTAATGCGAGCGTTTGCCGCACAAGGTACATTATATCAATTATTTCTTGTTTATTGCTATAACTTTCTACAAACTCTTCCGCAAAAGATTGACTAGACATCTTCAAACAGCGCGCACATTGTACCTCGCGCACACCGTCCACGCGGCCTTGCACCAAGATTTCACTGCTCGCTACGGAAAACGACAACTCCACCGCGGCCTTTGTAATGCGGTTGGGCGCGTCAAAAAGTCCGTCCAAGTATTTGGCATTTATCACGCACGAACACTTGAGCCCGCCCATGCGGATAATGTCTGCCGTTTTAAAACGCAAATCTTGCGGCACATCGTAATCTTGATAAAAGGAATTTTCTTTCATAGGAATATTTTAGCAAATTCTCGGGGAGGATAGAAAGGTTTTCCGTCTTAATTAAATTGGGCTTCCAATTTTTTTACGTCAATAAATCCGTGTCCTTGTTTTTCTTTAGCGATGCCGGGCACGAGGGAAGAAGCGGAAATTAAACTTTGTTTTACTTCGTCAACGGTGGGATAGCGACCTAATTTCTTTTGCAACCCTTCCACCGCTAACGCCGCCGCCGCGCTGACAAACCCTGCTGCCGCGGATGTACCGCTCATTAAGGTATATGAGCCGTCGGCGTCGGTGGTATAGACCCGGTCCCCGGGGGCGATAAAATCTATCTGCGGACCGAAGGTAGAATTAACATACGCACTTTTCCCGTCAGCCGCAAGCGCACCCACCGCCAGGGTGGACCACAAATTAGCCGGATAGTGTACTCCGGGATAACCGAAATTGCCCGACGGACACACAATCACCACGCCGCTGTCGTGCGCGCGGTTAATGGCGTTTGTAAGCGCGACATTTCCGCCATTATGCACGCCGTAGCTTAAATTCAAAACCGTAATTTTTTTATCGGGGTGCTGTTCATTATAGGTAAGGAGCGTATTGATAGCCGCCGTAGCCGCTTGCGGACCGATTAAACGGCTGCCGTCGTCTATTTTATACACAAAAATCTGCGCGTCCGGGGCAATACCCGTAAATTTCACTCCGCGCGCCCCGATAATACCCGCCACTCCGGTACCGTGGTTTTTTAAGTCGGCTACCGAAGCCGATTGCGTAAAATCTTGACCTTGTATATTTTTCCCGTTAAATTCAACGTGCGAAGAAATACCGCTGTCCGCCACCGCCACAATCACGCCGCGACCCGTCAATTTTTTTTGCGTGGGATAAAAACGATACGCCCACATATTGTCAAACGGGGGCGTTTTGGGGGTATTATCTACAAACGAAATTTCCCCCTCCTCGCTCACGCGCATATTTGTCGGCCCTAAAAAAAGCGTATCGGTTGCGTAAAGTTCAAATGTAGCGCACAATAAAAAAAGAAGATAGCTAATTTTTTTCATACTACCCTACCTTATATAAGCATTGTAGCAGTTTTTTGTGAAAATCTATCGCAAAAAGTGATACAATACCTTTATGCCGCATGAGTTTTCGTGTGGCAACAAACTAAAAAGGAGAAACAAAACACATGAAAAAAATTGCAGTATTGTTAGTTGCTTTATTGTGCACGGCCCCGGCGTTTGCGGGTGATAAAGGCATTTTGAAATTGTCCTTGTGGGACGATATTGCCGTAGCCGTACCGAACAACATTCATAATGTAACGGGTATTGATTTAGGTATCGGGTCTAAAGCCCAAACGGTAGATGGCATCCAATATGACTTCATCTACAACGATGCACACAAAGTGCGCGGTATTAAAACCGCTTGGTTCTACAACACCGCCGATATCGTTTACGGTTTGCAAGGCGGTTTAGTAACCGTCAACCGCCAAGATATGCGCGGTATCCAAGGCGGCTTAGTTTCCATCAACAAAGGCAGCATGCAAGGTTTACAAAGCGGTTTCGTAACCATTGATGAAGGCAACGTAATCGGTGTGGAATACGGTTTTGTAAACTGGAACAAAGGCCACTTGACCGGTGTGCAACTCGGTTTTGTAAACTACGTCAACAACATTAAAGGTTTACAAATCGGTCTGTTAAACATTGCCAAGAACGGTTATTTGCCGGCTATGATTTTCATCAACGGCCGCTTCTAATCGTTTAGAAAGGTTTGTTAGATGTAACACACCCCGCACCGAGCGGGGTGTTTTTTTGCAAATAATAAAATTACATATCCAGTACGTACGCACGGTAATCATCACTCCAAGGGATCCTTGTACCGTTCATCAGTTTATTACAATAACTGCCCTCTTCCCCTTCGTAACTGCTCGTACGTTCCATACACAAATATCTACGACTATTACTACCGCTTAAACGGTAACTAAATGCTGTATCCGTGTATTTACCGGATAACCTGCGCACACTGATAGACGCAGCACCTGTACCACTAATAAATGTTAACCGAATTCGCCAATCGTTATTTTCACGGCAATCTTTTACATTTCCACCTTCGCAAGAGTCAGGTTTTTGCCACGGAATATCTACTGCCAATTCATCAAAACTTTGGGCATATGTTCCGTTGGCCAAATGATAGGCATCTTGCGCTTGAACAACTGTTTTGATAAGAGCAAGTGCTTGCGTGGCCTTGCTTTTTTCTACTGCTTTTGTGTACTGCGGTAGCGCGACCGCCGCCAATATACCGATGATTAACACCACCACCAACAATTCAATCAGCGTAAATGCTTGTTTGTTTTTCATACAACCTCCTTTTTTATCATCAAATAAAATGTAGCAAAAAAAAAAACGATGTCAACCCCCTTGCCGGGGGCAGGCAAATGGGGAGTCATCTTCCGCTTAATTAGAGCCACACGCTTTTTGTGATGTCGCTTTGCCAAACGGGTAAATTATGGGCAAAAAACATTTTCACACAAATTGCTCCTTTTTATATATAATGTGTACAGGTGAAATTGAGCGGAAGGCCGCAACCAGTTCGTAAATCAAAGGCCGTTCCGACGTCACCCAGGCAAGCACCGCCAAGGTATCCTCTACCTTAATTTAGGTGTAAGCCACAGGAGAATAAATAAATGAGTAATGTATCTATGAAAGCCATGCTGGAAGCCGGCGTGCATTTTGGTCACCAAACTTCCCGCTGGAACCCGAAAATGGGCCGCTATATCTTTGGAGAAAGAAACGGCGTCCATATCTTAGACTTACAAAAAACCGCCAAAGAACTTAAAAAGGCCTGCGCTTTTGTAAAAGAAGAAAGCAAAAAAGGTGCTAAATTTTTGTTCGTCGGCACGAAAAAACAAGCCCAAGAAGCTATCCAAACCGAAGCCGCCCGCTGCGGTGCTTATTGCATCCACGAAAAATGGCTCGGCGGAACGTTAACCAACTTCCAAACCGTTAAAAAATCGGTGGAACGCTTAAACGAACTTGAAAAATGGGAATCTTCCGGCGTATTTAAAGCCATTTCCAAAAAAGAAGCCAGCCGCTTAACCAAAGAAATGGTGCGCTTGCAAAAATTACTCGGCGGTATCCGCGATATGAAAGTATTGCCCGACGTAGTTTTTGTAATTGACCCGGTTGACACCGCCGGTGCCGTACGCGAATCTTACACGTTAGGGATCCCGGTTGTTGCCGTGTGCGATACCAATGCCGACCCGGATATGATCAGCGTACCCGTCCCCGGTAACGACGACGCCGCACGCTCTATCAAATTATTCTGCGCCGCGATGGCTGATTCTATCTTGGAAGGCCGCGCCGAAGCAAATCCGGCCAAAGCTGAACAAGAAGAAAAACCCGCCGAAAACCCGGTTATGGCCCAAGCGTTTGAAAGCGCGATGTTAGCCGCCGAGAAAGAAGCGCAAGAAAAAGAAGCCGCTAAAGAGGAAGCTCCGGCCGTAGCCGAAGAACCGGTTAAAGAAGAAGTAAAAGAAGAAAAACCGAAAGCTAAAAAAACGACTACCGCTAAAAAAACAACCGCCAAAAAAACGACGGCTAAAAAAGCGGAAGAAGTAAAAGAGGAAGCTAAGGAAGAAAAACCCAAAGCTAAAAAAACGACCGCCGCTAAAAAAACAACCGCCAAAAAAACGACGGCTAAAAAAGCGGAAAAAGAAGAAGCCAAATAGTTTTGCTTCTGTGGGGAGTTCCCGCCCGGGAACTTCCCCCTCACTTTAGCGTTGATTTAGGAGAAAGAAAAATGTCTATCATGGACGATATTAAAAATTTAAGAGAAAAAACCGGCGCCGGTATGATGGATTGCAAAAAAGCCCTTACCGAATGTAAAGGCGATATGGAACAAGCCATCGTTTACTTGCGCAAAAAAGGGTTAGCCGCCATGGCTAAACGCGCCGACCGCGATACCAAAGAAGGCCGCGTCAGCGTCAAAACCGACGGCAAAAACTTCGCTATGGCCTACCTCGGTTGCGAAACCGACTTTGTGGCCAAGACCGATGATTTTATTAAACTGGCCGACGAACTTGCCCAATATGTGTTGGAACACCCGGGTTTGGACTACATGAACGATGAACACATCAAAGCCCAAATCACCGAACGCGCTCCGAAATTCGGCGAAAACACCACCTTTAAAGGTGCTTATAACTGGACCCCGGCGGAAAACTCCGTCATGGCCTATTATGTGCACTCGGACAATAAAAAAGCTTCCATTTTGGAACTGGCTATTAAAGGAAATTGCGACAAAGCCGCCGCGACCGAAATTGCCCGCGGTTTAGCTATGCACACCGTCGGTATGCAAAGCGGTTGGGTAGATGCTAAAGATATCCCGCAAGCTGTCATTGACCGCGAGTTGGATATCTACCGCACGCAAGCGCAAAACGAAGGCAAACCGGCTGAGGCCATTGAAAAAATGCTCCCCGGCAAAGTTAAAAAGTTTGCCAAAGAAAACTGCCTTTTAGAACAACCCACGATTAAAGACAACAAAAAAACCGTGGCGGACTACTTAAAGGAAGAATCTAAAAAATTAGGAGCCGAACTGAGCGTTGTACGCTTTGTACGTTTCTAATTCAAAGCCCCTCGCAAGAGGGGCTTTTTTTAAGTCTATTTATAAAGTAGATTTAAGAAAAGCTCGTTTTGTGCTACAATAGTAAAAATAGATTTTTAAGGAGAACGCTATGACCCCCACCAAGAAAAAAAGAGTTTTGTTGAAATTATCCGGCGAGGCCTTAATTAACGAGGGCCACCGCGGCATTAACCCGCAATCGTTAAAAGAAATCGCCGTGGAAATTGCCGATGCGTATAAACATAGCAACTGCGAACTGACTATTGTAATCGGCGGCGGGAACATTTGGCGCGGCGTGCGCGACGGGGGCGGCGTGATTGACCGCGTTAATTCCGACAATATGGGCATGCTCGCTACCGTCATTAACGCCATTGCGTTGCAATCTGCCATTGAAGATGCCGGCGTTCCCACCCGTGTGCAAACTTCTATCAATATTTATCAACTGGCCGAGGCCTTTGTGCGCCGCAAAGCCCTGCGGCACTTGGAAAAAGGCCGCATTGTTATTTTTGCAGGCGGCACCGGCAACCCGTTTTTTACTACCGACAGCGCAGCCGCGCTCCGGGCCTCTGAAATTAACGCGGATATTTTGCTTAAAGCCACCCAAGTTGACGGCGTGTACGACAGCGACCCGCGCAAAAACCCGGGTGCCAAACTGATTCACAAAATTACGTATGCTGACGCGATTGCCAAACGCTTGCAATTTATGGATACGGCGGCACTCGCGCTTTGTATGGAAAAACAATTACCGATTCAAGTTTTTAACTTGCACGTAAAGGGTAACATTAAAAAAGCCCTCTGCGGCGAAGAAATCGGCACGTTGATTTATTAAATAATCTGCCCCGTTCGTCATCCCGCAGTGTTTCTATGCGGGATATAGCGGGGCAACGATAAGAAAGATGCTGAAACGAGTTCAGCATGACATTAAATTAACAATAATTGCTATAATAAATTAACTTTATTTCACGAGGTTACTATGGAAGAAATTACCGCTTTACTCAGCAAAACCAAAACCGATATGGCCGAACACGTCGCCCGCTTGGAACGCGATTTGTCCACGATCCGCACGGGCCGCGCCAGCGCGGGCCTGTTGGAAAATATCCGTGTAGATTACTACGGCACGCCGACCCCGATTAAACAAATGGCCGTAATCAACATTTTAGACGCTAAAACCTTGGAAATTCAACCGTGGGATATCAGCTCGCTTAACGATATTGACAAGGCCTTACAACAAGCCGACCTCGGCGCCAGCCCCGTTAACAACGGCAAAGTGATCCGCATTACGCTCCCGTCCATGACGGAAGAACGCCGCAAACAACTCGCTAAAAACATTTCCAAAATGAGCGAAGATTTTAAAGTGGCGATTCGCAACGTACGCCGTGATATTATGGAAAAACTTAAAAAAGCGCAAAAAGCGTCCGAAATTACCGAGGACGATTTGAAACGCTACGAAAGCGACGTGCAAAAAGCGACGGATGCACACATCGCGCAAATTGATGCCGTGATTTCCAAAAAAGAAGCCGAAATTATGACGATTTAGATCTTGGCCGTCCGGCCACGCAACCTTACATACAAACGCCCTTGCTTTAACAAGGGCGTTTGTAACGGATAAAAAATCAAAAATTTCTACGGATAGGGCCACCAATAGACGTTATTCGCCTCAGCATATTCTGCAATGCCCGTTTCGGCCTTACATATTTGGTTGCGGATATCATTTTCCGTACTAGCCCCTTCCACACGACATTGGGCTCTCCCCGGTATATGCGCGGAAAATAACAAATAAATTTCATACCCTATTTGATGTTGCGCATTACGACATCCTACCGCCGCAGAATTTGTACCCGGTGTAGGCGTATGTGCAAAACAATATCCCCACGAATAATCAAACTGACTAGACGTACTTGTATTTAATTTATTTTCCGGCATGACTCCCAATATATCCAAATCTTTGGTATATTCTCCGTTAGCTAAATAATATACTTCTTCCGCATCAGCCATGCTTTTAGTGAGACTCTTTAATGTAGCATACCGGCTTTTAATTACCGCCTTTTGATATTGCGGCAACGCTACCGCCGCCAGTATGCCAATGATTAACACAACCACTAAAAGTTCAATCAGCGTAAATGCTTGTTTGTTTTTCATATTATTCTCCTTTAATAGTTTTTAGCAACAAACAAAATGTAGCAAAAAAAAAAACGATGTCAATAGGCAATTTTTTACCGACGAGAAATCAAAAAACCAAAGCTCTTACGGCCCGCATCCCAAAGAATAACATCGTAGAAGTTTTGATGATTTTTTAGATTTGAGCCGTATTGCGCGGGCTAGTGCCCCGTATAGGCGTTTGGGTTAGCAAGGAATTCTATTTGCTCTATTGCGTTTAGCCGTTTTTGCGTAGGACGGCTAGGCAAAAAAGTGAAGTCTATGTAATCATAGACGAGCTTTTTTAACAACGCCGGATAGCAAAAACGGCTAAACCCTGCGGGCCGCGTCCTTTACGCGCTACCCTAAAAAGTCCAGCGGTGCAAAGGCAAACAGAACTCCTTGCTAACCCAGCTACGTCAAGGGGCAGGGACGCGCAAGACGGCCAAATGTGGAAAATTGTTTCACGGGAACACGACACAAAGGCGTAACGTTTGTTGCGCCTTTGTGCGTGCTTACAGAAGATAAGAACAAGTTAAGTATAGCTGACATCAAAATTGGTAAAATATACATATGACAAGTGCACTTCCCACACATATCGCGATTATTATGGACGGAAATGGCCGCTGGGCCAAAAGCCGCCATTTGCCGCGTTTAGCCGGGCACAACGCCGGGGCCAAAGCCGTGGAACGCACGATAAAAGCCGCGCAAAAAAATCATATTTCTTTTTTAACGTTGTACGCTTTTTCTTCTGAAAATTGGTCGCGCCCGCAAGAAGAAATTGACGGGCTGATGAAACTACTTTCCCAAACCTTGCGCGATTATACCAAGACCGCAGTTAAAGAAAATATCCGTCTGTGGGTCAGCGGCGAGCGCGAGCCGCTCCCGCCCGCGTTACTTGCCCAAATTGATGAGGCCGTTAAAACAACCGCGCACAACACGGGGCTGACGGTTAATCTCGCGCTAAACTACGGTGCGCGCCAAGAAATTGCGCACGCGGTAAATAGTGCACTCGCCGCCGGAGAAAAAAATGTTACACCGGAAACCTTACGCCGCTATTTCTATCACCCCGATTTGCCGGACCCGGAACTGATCATCCGCACGTCGGGCGAAGAACGTCTTTCTAACTTTTTACTTTGGCAAGCCGCGTACAGCGAGTTTTATTTTACGCCTGTTCTCTGGCCCGATTTTAACGAGCAAGAATTTGAAAAAGCACTCGCCGCGTATGCCTCGCGCACCCGCCGTTTTGGGGGTATTTAATATGAACGATGTAGCAAAACAAGCCCAAGAAATTGTAGCGCAAATCAAACGCCTTTCTTCCCCCCGCTTTAAAAAACAAATGAGCGAGCGTTTTGGAATAAATACAGAATTTGCCGTCGGTACGCCGGTTACACAACTGCGCGAACTGGCTAAAAAAATCCCTCACCCCAACCAACAATTAGCCGAAACGCTGTGGCAAACCAACGTGCACGAAGCACGCATTTTGGCCTCTATTTTATCAGACCCGGCCCGTATTTCCGCCACCACCCTTAAAACGTGGGTGCACGATTTAAACTCGTGGGATATTTGCGATGCGTGCGCGGGCAATTTATTTTGCAAACTCAAAAATCCGCTCCCGCTTATTGAACGGTGGATGAAAAACGAAGAAGAATTTGTCCGCCGTGCCGGGTTTGCTACCCTGGCCTGTTTAGCCATGCCGCGCGCCAAAACGCCCGATAACGCATTGTTGCCGTTTATGCCGCTTATCAAAATTCACGCGGCCGACCCACGCCCCATGGTCCACAAAGCCGTCAACTGGGCCTTGCGAAATATCGGCAAGAAAAACCCGCGTTTAACGCCTTTTGCGCTTGCCTGTGTGGATGATATCCTAGATTTATACGAAGATAACAAAGCCGCCCGTTGGGTTGCTCATAACGCCCGGTGGGAGCTTAACTCCCCCAAAATCAAAGCTCTTATTTCCACCCGCCGCTAAACTCCCCCGCGCCTGCACGCGCGTACGGAAATTTAGTAAAATAAATATATGCTATTACCCAGAATTTTAACGGCCGTTATCGGCCTTCCCGTTATTTTAGCCGCTATTCATTTTGGCGGTATCGTTTACATGGTTTTTGTGGGCTGTGTAATCTTGCTTTGCTTATACGAATATAGCTTAGTGCTCACGTTAGGCAAAAAGCCGATTCATACAATTAGCTTGATCCTCTTTGGGCTGCTAATGGCGGCGGTAGCTATTTTGGGCCGCACTCCGCTCAAAAGCGAACTGCCCGATAACTTATATCCTTTTGCAATTAGCGTAGTTATCTGCGGCGTACTTTTAGTAGAAGTATTAACGCCCAAACGCTCGTGGGAACGCGTGTGCAATACCTTTACGGGTATTTTTATGATTCCGTGGTCACTGGCGCATTTAATTAACTTGCGCGATATCCCCACGTACGGCGAATATTTAACGCTTTTTATGATGGTAACTATTTGGGTATCGGATACGGGGGCCTATTTCTCGGGCCGCTTTTTCGGACGCCACAAATTAAACCCCGAAGTCAGCCCCAAAAAGACGTGGGAAGGCGCGGTGGGCGGCACGTTACTGGCCGTCGGGGCCGCCGCACTCATGCAACACTTATTCTTACCGACGTGTTTTTCCGTCAAAGCCGCTTTGGGTTTAGGGTTACTGGTAGCGGTAGTCGGGCAAGTGTCTGATTTGGCTGAATCGGTACTCAAACGCTCGGCGGGTGTCAAAGATTCTTCCAACTTACTGCCCGGCCACGGCGGCTTTTTGGACCGCTTTGACTCTTATTTATTACTCGCTCCGTTATTTTACTACGTGGTACTTTATACGATATGAAACAGATTGTCATTTTAGGTTCCACCGGATCAATCGGCACGTCGTCTTTAGACGTTATTGACCGCTTAGGCCCCGCCTACCGGGTGATTGCCTTATCGGCTAACAGCAATGCTGAGTTGTTTTTAAAGCAACTACACCAATTTAAACCGCGCTTTGCCGCGGTCATGAATCCTGCCGCTTACGAAAAAATCAAAGACCAAATCCCCGCCGGCACACGTTTGTTGCCGCCGGAAATTGACAGTTTATGCTTTATGGCCTCACTCCCCAGCGCGGACCTTATCATTAACGGGGTCGTCGGTGCGGTTGGGTTTCAGCCGCTCGTAGCCGCTATTAAAGCAGGCAAAACGGTGGCCTTAGCCAACAAAGAGCCCATGGTCATGGCCGGTAAAACTTTAATGCAAGAGTGCGAGCGGTGGAAAGGGGCTATTTTGCCCGTTGACAGCGAGCCGTCGGCTATTTTCCAATGTCTGGCGGGTATGGCTAACGAACACACGTATAATACGATTTCGCAAGATATTTCCCGCATATTTTTAACCGCATCCGGCGGCCCGTTTGCGAAGCGCAAGGGTGCGCTTTCCACCGTTACGCCCGAAGAAGCATTAAATCATCCGCGTTGGAAAATGGGTAAAAAAATTACCATTGATTCGGCTACGTTAATGAACAAAGGGTTTGAATCTATTGAGATTATGAATTTATTTAACTTGCCCGAGCAAAAAGTGCAAATTGTCATTCATCCGCAATCTATTATTCACTCGGCAGTGGAATTTCACGACGGAGCAATTTTGGCGCAACTGGGTGAGCCCGATATGCGTGTGCCGATCCAATACGCCATTACGTACCCGAAACACATGCCCGGGCCGGTCAAAAAATTAAATTTATTTGAAGCCGCCAAACTGGAATTTTTTGCACCCGATTTTAACCGCTTTCCTTGTTTAGAGTTGGCGTTAGCTGCTTCCCGGCAAGGGGGCATTTTTCCGGCGGTGCTAAGCGCGGCAGACGAAATTGCCGTTGACGCTTTCTTAAACAGAAAAATCAAATTCACGGAAATTGCCAAACTGGTTTATACCGTCCTTAAAGCGGCCCCGCAAACGCCCGGCCACGCTACGCTTAACCAAGCATTGGAGGCCGACCGCTGGGCCCGCGAAAAAGCGCAAGAAGTCTTGCAAAACAAGAGCTATCGCAAAGCAATTATCTAGGAGAAATTATGTTACTTTCCGTTTTAGCTGTTCTGGTTGTATTAAGCCCCATTGTCATCGTGCACGAGTTTGGGCACTTTTTGGCATGCCGTCTAACGGGTATCCGCGTGAACGAATTTTCGTTTGGGTTTGGTAAAATTTTGTGGCATAAAAAATCGGGCGATACCGACTATCAAATCCGCGCAATTCCCTTTGGCGGCTTTGTAGAGCCCGCCGGCCCTATGTTCCACCCCGAGGGAGCCAAAGAGCCACCCAAACCTTACGAATTTGCCGCCAAAAAATGGTACGCCAAATTTTTTATGGTGATTAACGGTGCCCTCTTTAATTATCTGTTAGCTGCAGTTATTTTTTCCGCACTTGCGTATTTTAAAGGTGTACCGGAAACCGACCCCGTCCGTTTGGCTACTACCGTCGGCGAGGTGGTGGAAGGATATCCGGCTGAAAAAGTTTTACAAACCGGGGACGAAATTACCCGCGTCAATGATACGGCCGTAACTAACTGGAAAGAATTAACGGATGCCCTTACCAACCGCCAAGGCGATTTAAAACTTACGTATACCCGCGGCGGCGAAACGCTGACGGCCCGTATCAAAGCGGACGATTTTAACGCCGATAAACCCACCGTGTTGGGCATAACCGTACAACCCACGTACCGTGTGGTATCGTGGTGGCAAGCACTCGGGCTGGGTGCGTACCAATGTTATTATTGGACGGCGTTGTCGCTTTCTTCACTAGCCAAAAGTTTCCAACAGAAAAAAGCACCCGAACTCGCCGGACCGATTGGCATTGTAAACGTAATTCACAAAGCCGCACACCGCAGTTTAGTAGATTTTGTGTTTTTAATTGCCTTGCTGTCCGTGGCCGTCGGTATGTTTAACTTGTTTCCGATTCCGATATTAGACGGCGGCTACGCACTTGTCTATTTATGGGAAGGGCTTACACACAAACTTCCGACGGAAAAAACGCTGAATATCGCCGTTAATTGCGGGCTGTATTTACTGATTTTACTGGTTGTATATGCGTCTTATTCGGATATTAAACGCATTTTCTTTAAATCCCCCGCCGCCGTTGTGCAAACGGAGGAAAAAACATCTTCTGCCGAGGTAACAAATGTACAAGACTAGAGAAGTAATTGTGGGCCCTTACACCTTAGGCACCGGCCATCCGGTGCGCGTGCAAAGTATGTGCAATACCGACACGCATAACGCCGAACAAACCGCCGCGCAAATTTGTGCGTTGGAAGAAGCGGGTTGCGAAATCAATCGCGTGGCCGTGCCGGATATGGACGCCGCTAAACAAATTGGCGAAATTAAAAAGCGTATCCACTCCCCCCTCGTGGCGGACATTCATTTTGACTATAAACTCGCCTTAGAAGCTATCAAACAGGGCGTAGATAAGGTACGCATTAACCCCGGCAATATCGGGGCTATTGAAAACACAAAAGAAGTCGTGCGCGCCGCGGCCGATAAAGGCGTTGCTATTCGCATCGGTGTCAACGCGGGAAGCGTAAAATACCTAAAACAAGTGCAAGGCCGCATGGAGCTTTCCGACGATAAATGGGCCGAAGTTATGGTTAGTGAGGCCCTAGAACAAGCCAACATTTTAGAGCAATTAAACTTTAAAAATGTAGTCGTTTCCTTAAAATCGGATAATTTTAAACGCACCGTGTTGGCTAACGAACTGTTTGCCAAACAAAGCGATATCCCCTTGCACATAGGGCTGACCGAAGCGGGCAGTTTTTTAAGCGGCACGGTTAAAAGTTCCGTCGCACTGGGCACACTACTCCAAAAAGGTATCGGCGCGACAATTCGCGTTTCTCTCACCGAGGACCCGCGTTTGCAAGTACGCACGGCGTATGAAATTTTAAAGGCCTTAAATCTGCGTGAATATGGGCCGAATTTGATTTCCTGCCCGACGTGCGGACGCACGCAAGTAGATGTAACGGGCACGGTGCACGCACTGGAAGAAAAGATTTATAACGATAGCGCGTTGCGCCAAAAAGCTACCGGGCTAAAAATTGCTGTCATGGGGTGCATTGTAAACGGCCCCGGCGAAGCGCGCGATGCCGACTTTGGTATCGCCGGCGGCAAAGGCGAAGGCCTTTACTTTGAACACGGACAAACCATGTTCAAGCTCCCCCAAGAAAAATGGGTAGATTTTTTAATTGGTAAAATTAAAACTTGGAAAAAATAAGGACAAATTATGAAACTATCAAACTATTATATTCCTACACTAAAAGAAGCGCCGAAAGACGCTGATACGTTATCCGCCAAACTGATGATCCGCGCGGGGCTGATTCGCAAACTCGCCAGCGGCTTATACGAATGGTTGCCGCTTGGGTTACGCGTTCTAAAAAAAGTGGAAAACATCGTGCGCGAAGAAATGGATAAAGCCGGCGCGTGCGAAGTATGGCTCCCCGTAGTGCAACCCAAGGAACTGTGGGAAGAAAGCGGCCGTTGGACGTTTTACGGCAAGGAACTCTTGCGCTTTGAGGACCGCAAAAAAGCCGAGTTTTGTATTGCGCCTACCGCCGAAGAAGTCATTACCGATTTGGTGCGCAAAGACGTTTCTTCTCATAAACAACTCCCTGTTTGCTTATATCAATTCGGCACCAAATTCCGTGATGAAATTCGCCCCCGCTTTGGCGTGATGCGCGCGCGCGAATTTTATATGAAAGATGCTTATTCTTTTGCCGCCACCGACGAAGATGCCTCTAATTGGTATAAAAAAATGTACGACGCATACCAACGCATTTTCACGCGTTGCGGTTTTGAATTTGCCGCGGTGGAAGCCGATACCGGCTCTATCGGCGGTAATTTTTCACACGAGTTTATGGTCTTGGCCGACACCGGCGAAGATACGATTGCCAACTGCCCCGCGTGCGGCTACGCGGCCAACACCGAAAAAGCGGAAATTATGCCGCCCGCCGACGTGCAAATAAACGAAGCCGACTTAAAACCCATGGAAAAACGCGATACGCCCAACGCCCACAGCGTGGAAGATGTAGCCCACTTACTTAATGTAGCCACCGATAAACTGATTAAACTATTGGTTTTTACCGCTGACGGCACGCCGGTTATCGCGCTTGTCCGCGGCGACCATGAGTTAAACGAATTTAAATTTAAAGCATTACTAAAATGCAACGAGCTTGAAAAAGCCAGCGAAGAAGTTTACATGCAAGTAACCGGCTCGCCCGTCGGCTTTGCGGGCGCACAAGGGCTTAAAGTCAAAAACCCGAACGTCAAAATCTATGCCGATAATTATGTTAAAAATATCGTAAACGGTGTAGCCGGCGGGAACGAAAAAGACGTCCACGCCGTTAACGTTACCCCGAAGCGCGATATTCAAGTAGACCAATATGCCGACTTAAAAATGGCCTCCGCGGGCGATAAATGCGCCAAATGCGGCGCGGCTTTTACATTTAAACGCGGCATTGAAACGGGCCACGTGTTTAAACTCGGCACCAAATATTCTGCCGCCATGCACGCTACTTTCCTAGACGAAACCCAAAAAGCTCAGCCCATGATTATGGGTTGCTACGGCATTGGTATTTCCCGCGTGGTGGCCGCCGCTATTGAGCAAAGCCACGACGACAACGGCATTATTTGGCCCGCGCCATTGGCTCCGTTTGATGTAGCACTCGTATCCATTGATTACGACTCTAACCCGGATGTTAAAAAACATACCGACGAAATTTGCGCGCAGTTGGAAAGCGCGGGTTTGTCGGTTTTGGTGGATGACCGCGATGAACGCCCCGGCGTGAAATTTAAGGATATGGACTTAATCGGTCTGCCGCACCGTCTGGTGGTCAGTTCCCGCACCGTCAAAGACGGCGAGTGCGAATATAAAAACCGCCGCGAAAAAGACGCCGTACGGTGGAAATTAGAAGACGCGGCCAACAAGCTAATTGAACTTGCGAAATAAAACGATAGTAAAAAAGCCCCCGCAAAACATGGGGGCTTTTTTAATGGGATAAATTTATAATGTACCGTTCGCGTCTACCTGCTCGCATAATTTGCGTTGTATAGTTGTTGCTGTACCTGTGGGATAATAGGTGCACCTTATGCGTTGCGGTTCATTTCTACTTATTTTTAAATAATAAACATCACCTGTCACCTTGCCATTGAAAAGGCGCTGAGCTATGGCTAGTGCCACGTCGCTATCTCCATTGGGCGAATAAACAAAATATTTTGTTTTTATACGTCCTTGCAACCAACCGGATGATATTTTTTCTCCCGGGACTTCTACATCTAATAAATCTATTTGTTGGATATCCGCGTATTCGCCTGTGGCCATATAATGGACCTGATTGGCATTTGCAATGGCTCGCACGAACGTCATGGCCTCAGTAAGACGCGCTTTTTCTACCGCTTTTTGGTATTGCGGTACGGCCACCGCCGCCAAAATACCAATGATGAGTACAACCACTAAAAGTTCAATAAGCGTAAATGCTTGTTTGTTTTTCATGTTATTCTCCTTTGATAACTTTTACCAACAAATAAAATGTAGCAAAAAAAAAAACGATGTCAAGGCCCTTGCCGGGCCCAGGCGTGAGGCCTAAAACCTCTGTTTGCATTTAATGCGATATTTTAGCAATAGGGAATTTCATTGACGGTACTTTCGTTGGTCTTGCCGGGGGCAGACATATTAAGGCCGCGAGACCGCAAAATTACCCAAACGTAAAAAATTGTTTCACGGAAACACGACACACGCCCCTAGGACACTACGAGATCCTGAATTAAATTCAGGATGACGTCCTAGGGGCGTGTACGTGCTTATAGAAGATTCTGCAAAAATAATAAACAACTAAAACGTAATACCGGCGCGGATACCATATTCGCGCGTAATGTTAAACGGCTCCCACATCTGGCCTTCGTACCATGTACTGGTACCGGGGTTATATTCGTAGTAGGTTACTTTGTCAGAATTTTGAATTTTCCAATACCGATAGAACGGCTCCACAAAAATACCGATTCCACCCAAATCGGTTTCCAGTTTACCGCTTACGCGCAACCCGAAACCTTTGTCTTGTTTATTGGAAACAGAGCCCACATTCCATGTATCGTCCACGTGGCTGTTTTGGTTACCGTGAATCAACCAATCAAACTGCCCGTTGACGGTAAAGCGCGACGAACTGCCCATTTCAAACGTCAAATTTAACCCTAACGGCACATATATATACGTGGACGTACGTTGATAGCTATATCCCACCACACCGCCGTAATCTTTTAAACCGTCCTCCCCGTTACGCAGGGACCGCCAACCAATCCCCATATACGGCCACACACGTACGACGTCGCTACCTAAGCGGTAATACTGACCCAGTTTAAGGGCGGCTTCCATGTAATAATCTTTATCGCCGGTTGTTTTAAACGGCGTACCGTCTTGCAAGTAGCCGTCGTAATCGGCATCACCGTTCATGTAACGAAACTCCAACACACCAAATGTCGGGTCGTCCGCATCCACATCGGCCGATTTTAAACTTTGGCGCATATACATCACACTAAAACCTTGCTTGGTGGCCGTGTTGTGAATCGGATAGTCCATATGCGGCTCGCGGTAGCCGTAGTCGGAATATTCGTAGGCAAGTTCAAAATTATGTTTTTTATCCTCGCGAGCCAACACCGGCAAACTGACCGCTAACATCAAAATAAATATAACTAATTTTTTCATCTTTTCTCCTTTTTCAGACATAATTTTTCCCCAAGAAAAAATCTCAGGGAAAATAAAATAATTACTATTTATTCACTACGTAAACAGAAATGGTTGTACCGTCCCCGGCCATGTTGTGTGAGAACGTCCCGCCGATAGCTTTGCACATATCGTTGGCTTTCTGGTTGGTTTTTATTGCTTGGCAAAAACGTTTGTGCAACGTATTACCGGATAGCACAATTTGGTAATGCAAGGCACTGGCATATTTGCCGATCGGCGAACAGCGAATATCGTTTTTGTTACGCATTCCTTGTCCGTACGATAGTTCACACGAAAAATTTTTATTGGCAATTTCCCAATCGGAAATCCGTTTGGCATCTAAATTAGTGCGCAAATCGGAAACAGCCGCCGGCCATATATGTTTTTCAATGTAGAAAGTCTGCGCAGCATTGTACAACACTTCTCCGGCGTCAATAGCCGCCTTAAAATTCTTTTTTAATTTTGCTTGTTCGTATTTCGGATAGCCCACCACCCAAGCAAACAATAGCAACAACAAAACCGTAATAATGTTTAACAGCACAGCAGAACCACGTACATAATTTGTTTTCATATATCACCCGTAAAAATGCGTAGAATGTACTGCTAAGCAGAATTTAGCAAAAAACGCTCTGCTTGTGCAAGCTTTTTTTACACGAAAAAAGGGGCCTGCTTAGCAGACCCCGGGTTATGATGTGAACACACGCATCAAAACCGCATACCTACACGCAGTAACAAGGAGTGATATTGTACGTTGCGGTCTTTGTGCAAGGGCGTTAAATCTTTATCGCTAATAAACCCATAGGTATAACGATATTCTAACCCGGCAAACAGCGAGCTTGTAATGTCGTACTGCATACCCGCCCCGATGTAAAATGCAGCTCCCCATTTATCATGGTTATCGCTTACACCGTTCATACGGGTTTTCATACGCGCGTTCATCATACCGATACCCATCGGCGAATAGATTTGGAAATTATCCCACGGATTGATGGTTAATTTGCCCGCTAATGAAATATCGTGCGCGTACATACCGTGATAGCGGCGTTCGTTGGCCCCGTCGCCATGTGTTTTCGCACTCGGGTGAAGCATCGTATAATCTAACCCAAATGCCAAATAATCGTTCACATCGTACAAAGCAGTCATACTGGCCGCCAAACCCATAGAGCCATAGCGGTCGTTTTGATTGTCTTTATTATAGGCAAACACCGTTCCCCCCGCCAAAGACAGTTCCATCTTGTTGGCATTGGCCCGGGCGGCTTTGCTGGGCTGGTAGGAGCTATAAATCACGCCGTCCGTGGTCTGTTTCCCTTGCGGATTGGTAACGGTTTGCTCCACCATGCCGTAGTCGGTCGTGCCTTTTTTATTCGTCACACTGACATTGTAATGATCGGTCTGGGTCGTGGTAGTATCTACTTTTAATTTGGGCTCGCCCTTTTTTAACGACGCCGCGTTTTGTACTTGCGTTGCCTTGGCCCCGGCCGCTTGTTGGTTGACAGCTTGCACGTGGTGTACCGCCGGCTTGCGTGCAGATGGATGCGCGTGCTGATGCCCTTGCATCGGCACGGTAACAGCTACTTGTTCGCCCTGTACTACAACGCCGCCGGGCGTATTGGCAGCGGCTACTTCACCGACTACCAACGTCTCTTGCCCTTGTTGGGCAAAAACTAAACTGACCATGAGTAACATAACAATAGCCAGTACAGCAATATGAATTTTCTTCATGTTTTCTCCCCCTGAATAAAAATTACAGCTTTTCCATTGTAGCCAACCTGTTTCCCCCCGGCAAGCCCAAAAAATGATTAGAATATTGACATCTTTTGCCCCAAATGTTACTATATATATAGTAAGAGCGACTTGACAGCAAGTCGCTCTTTCGTTAATACGGCTCAAAAGGAGTTAACATGAGAGACCCTAAAACGATTGAACAAACCGTTGCAAAGGCATTAGAGAGCGAGCATGTTGAATTGGTGGATCTGGTGATTCAAAACCAAGGCAAGAAAAAATTGCTCCAATTCTTTGTAGATAAAGTCGGCGGCGTTACGCTGGACGACTGCGGCGAACTGACCGACAAAATAGACGCCATTTTGGAAATGGAAAATTTGATTGAAGGAGCTTACATTTTGGAAGTTTCTTCCCCCGGCGTACAACGCGTACTTAAAAAGCCCGCGCATTTCAAACAATTCATTACTCAACGCGTAAAAATTGTACTTAAAGTGCCTTTGGAAGGTCGCGGATTTTTTACCGGCGTTATCGCGTCAGCCGATGACAACGGCTTTGTCTTAGACGACGGCACCAACCAATATACGTTTGCCTATGACAACATCAAAAAAGCCAATTTGGACCCTGTTTTAGAATTTTAACACACAAGGAGAACAAATAACATGGAAGGATCAGCTAAAGACTTACTCCTCGCTTTAGAGGGGCTTGAAAGAGAAAAAAATATTAAACGCGAAGACATCTTAAAAACCATTGAAGATGCCCTCGTATCCGCACTTCGCAAAAACTTGGGTAAAACCGCCCAAATCAGTGCCAAAATTGACGTAGAAACCGGCTCTATCAAAGCTTTTCAACTGTTAAATGTAGTGGAAAAAGTGGGCAACCCGGAAACGGATATCAGCGTAGAAGATGCAAAAGCACATCTTAAAAATCCCAAAGTGGGCGACACCGTAACCATTACGCTGGAAGTAAAAGACTTTTCCCGCATCGCCGCTCAAATTGCTAAACAAGTGCTCATCCAAAAAGTACGCAGCATTGAACGGGACAATTTTTACAAAGAATATAAACCGCGCGAAGGCGAAGTGATTACCGGCTCGGTACGCCGTTTTTCCGATAGGGATATCATCGTGGACTTGGGCAAAATTGAAGCGATTTTCCCCTACTGCGAACAGATCCACAAAGAACGCTACTCCACCGGATCGCGCATTAAAGCCGTGATTGCCAAAGTGCTCAGCCCGGCCGATTTAGCCGAAATCAACGACGACCCTACCTTGGGCCGCTATAAATCTGCCGCGTTTCGTTTAGACAAAGGCCAACGCGGGCCGTATGTGATCTTGTCACGCGCCAACGGCAAATTTTTAGAAGAACTGTTTAAAGTAGAAGTTCCGGAAATTGAAGAAGGCATTGTGGAAATTAAAAAAGTAGAACGGGACCCGGGTTTCCACGCCAAAGTCATGGTGTCCAGTATTGACAGCAAAATTGACCCTATCGGTACATGCGTGGGGATGCGCGGTATCCGTATCCGCGCGGTCATGAACGAACTTTCCGGCGAACGTATTGATTTAATCGGTTACTCCAATGATATTTCTACCGTGCTGATGAATTCCATTTCACCCGCCAAGGCCGATTATGTCAAAATCACCAGTGCTACCGAAAAGAAAGCTACTATCGTCGTACCTGATGATCAATTAGCCATTGCAATCGGTAAAGATTGGCAAAATATCAAGCTCGCCAGCCGCTTAACCGGTTGGGACATTACCGTCAAGAGTGAAACACAAAAAGCCCGCTCGGAGCAAGTAGCCGTTGAAAATTTACAACGTCTGTTTGTCAACATTGAGGGCGTCGGACCGGCGCTCGCGGAAGTGTTGCAAAAAGCCGGCTTTAGCAATGTGGAACAATTAGCCACCGCTACGGCAGAACACTTATCTGCCGTACAAGGTATCGGCGAAAAAACAGCTGAGAAAATTATTGAAGGTGCTAAAAAATTCTTAGCCGACAGAGAACTTAAAGAAGAAGTCCGCGCCCAAGCGACGGCCGAACAAGCCGCCCGCGTCGCGGAAAAAGAAGCGCAAAAAGCCAAAAAAGCCGCCGAAAAAGCGACCAAGAAAGCCGCAGCCAAAGCTGCTAAAGCCGAACAATCTGACATAGAACCGGCCCAAGAGGGAGACGCGCATGACGACCAAAAAGACAACCAATAAAGAGGACGAAGCCGCTCCCAAAAAGAAAACGGCCCCGGCTAAAAAAACAACCGCCAAGAAAACTGCCGCCAAAAAAACGGCAGAGAAACCAGCGGCTAAAAAAACAACCGCTAAAAAGACGGCTGTTAAAAAAACGGCCACTAAAAAGACGGCCGAAAAACCGGTAGCGAAGAAAACTGTAAAAGCGGCTAAGCCGGAAGTAAAACCGGCTCCGGCCCCCGTGCAACCCAAACCCGTTGCACAGCCCGCCGCAGTTGCACCCAAGCCGGCCCCTGTTGCGCCTAAGCCGGCTCCTGCAACGGCTCCGGCGCCCAAGCCCGTATCCGCGCCTAAACCTGCGCCCGTTGTCGCTCCTAAATCACAACCTTTCGCGCAAAAACCGGCAGAGCCCAAACCTACGCCCGTGCAACAGCCCAAGCCGCAACATCCGGCCAACGTAGACCGCCACGGACACATCAAACCGCAACAGCAAGAAATGCCCAAAAAAGACGATAAAATCGTTCGTATCGTCGGGCAACCTACGGTAAAAGAGTTGGCGGAAAAGCTCAACATCAAAACAAACGATTTCATTAAAAAACTGATGATGATGGGGATTTTTGCCACCATCAACCAACGGTTGGAAAAAGACATGATTGAGTTAATCGTGGACGAATGCGGTTTCAAAGCGGAAATGGCTGAAGAAGACTTAACCAAAGAAGCCGTTGCCGCCATGGAAACGGAAGATGACCCGGCCGACCTTAAACCGCGCAGTCCGGTCATTACGATTATGGGCCACGTGGATCACGGTAAGACGAGCTTGTTAGACGCTATCCGAAAATCTAACGTCGTAGCCGGCGAGGCGGGAGCTATCACCCAGCATATCGGCGCGTACCGCGTCAAAACGCCGCGCGGTGTGCTGACGTTCTTAGATACGCCCGGTCACGAAGCGTTTACCGCCATGCGTGCACGCGGAGCGCAAGCTACCGATATTGTAGTGCTTGTTGTGTCTGCCACCGACGGTATCATGCCGCAAACTATTGAAGCTATGGAACATGCCAAAGCGGCCAAAGCTCCTATCATTGTAGCCGTCAACAAAATTGACTTGCCCGGAGCCAACCCCGACCGCGTTAAACAAGATCTCGCGGCCCGCGGACTGGTGCCGGAAGAGTGGCAAGGGAGCACCATTTTCGTAGAAATTTCGGCTAAAAAGCACATCAACATTGATAAGCTTTTAGAGATGATTGCACTGCAAGCCGAAATGATGGAGTTAAAGGCCAACCCGGATAGACCCGGTGTGGGCGTTATTTTGGAAAGCAAACGCGACAATAAACGCGGCGTAGTCGCCACCGTGCTCGTGCAAAAAGGTACGATGAAAGTGGGCGACCCGTTTATCGTCGGTACGAACTACGGACGTATCCGCGCGCTCATTGACGAAAACGCGCAACGCTACCAAAAAATCGGCCCCAGTGTACCCGCCGAAATCTTGGGTATTAACGGCGAGCCGCCGCAAGTGGGCGACACGCTTTATATTATGCCCAGCGAAAAAGAGGCCCGTTATACTGCCGAAAAACGCAAATTGGCGCAAAAAGAAGATTCGCAAGCGCACCGCAAACAAGCGTCGCTAATGAATTTAGCTAAGAGCGAAGACGGCACGAACTCCGTGAAAAAATTAAGCTTAATTTTAAAAGCGGACGTACAGGGCTCTATTGAAGCGATTAAAGATGCGCTGTTGCGTATCCCGTCGGATGAAGTAGAGGTGGATATTGTCCTTTCCGCCCCGGGCAACATCAACGAATCGGATATTCTGCTGGCTAAGGCCTCTAACGCGGTTGTCATCGGTTTCCACGTGGATACCGAACACAAAGCCCAAGCCGAAGCCGAACGCGAAGGCATTGAAATTCGCCAATATACCATTATCTTTGAATTGCTAGAAGATATCAAAGCCGCTATGGAGGGCTTGTTAGAGCCCGATGTGGTGGAAACAGTCGTCGGCACAGCTACCATTAAAAAGGTAATGAAATTAAGTTCCGGCATTATCTCCGGCTCGCTCGTAGACAGCGGTACCATTTACCGCGGATATGAAGTGCGCGTAAAACGCAACGGCGAGGAAGTTGGCCACGGCAAAGTAGGCGGCTTAAAACGCTTCAAAGACGACGTAAAAGAAGTAGAAAAAGGATACGAGTGCGGTATCTTGGTAGAAGGATTCAAAGGCGTCATGGAAGGCGACGTGATTGAGTGTTTCAAAAAAGAGAATGTAACCCGCAGAATTAAAATGTAAATTTTAATTCAAGTTCATCCGCATAACATATGCATAAAGCCCCGCGCAAGCGGGGCTTTTTAAACAAACAAGGTGAGATTCCAAATCAAGTTTGGAATGACGCTTATAAAAAACACCCCGCGGTTTTCCGCGGGGTGCGTTTGTTATGCAAAATCAAACTTATTTGATTTCACCGGTGGAGTTGTTGGCCACCGATTTGCAAACTTTATTAGTGGTCGTAAAACCAGAGGTTTTACCGGCGGCTACGTCCGTATCGCACCAGCGGGTAATATTGCCGTTAGTGTCAATATTCAAACCGAGCGTATAGTGCAATTCGGCAGTACCGGTGAACGGGGTTTTGTTAGAGTCAATACGTTCTGCTTTAGCCGTGAAAGACGGGCTGTGAGAAACCACAGACACTTTGAAGTTTTTCGTATAAGCAGAAGACGTACCGCACAAACCCGGCAATTGCAAGTCCAACATCGTCAAGTCGTTGGTATAGCTGCCCATACCCATTTGATAGATTTGTTCGGCCGTAGCCAAATCACCTAACAATTGGATAGCTTCCGACGCGCGTGCTTTTTCCACCGCTTTGGTGTATTGCGGCAACGCCACGGAAGACAAAATACCAATAATCAACACTACTACTAACAGTTCAATCAAGGTGAAGCCCTGTTTCATATTACTAATCTCCTTAGTTAGAATCAAAAGTGCTTTAACAGCACTTCTTAAATAGTTTAATACCTTTTGGGCAAAATTGCAAGTGTTTTTTTAACATTTTTTTGAAAATGCTATAATTTAAATATGATAGACAGAATCAAACGCTTAGAAACCCTTTTATTAGAAGAAATCAACACACTCGTTACAAAGGCCGCCGCCAACGGAAACTTCGGCGGGTTTGTAACTATTACTGCGGTCCACCTGACTAAAGATTTATCCGCGGCCAAAGTATTTTTTTCGGTGTTCGGATCGCCGCAGGACCGTCAAAAAACGCAAGAGGCGCTTAGCGTTCTGCGCAAAGAAATCGGCGCACAACTGCGCGGACGCTTGCATTTAAAACGGATCCCTTCATTTTCCTTTGAATATGACGACACGCCGGAAAAGGCCTCTCGCGTGGAAGCTATTTTTCAAGTGATTGAAAAGGAACACGAACATGGAAAATAGAGAAGAAAGTTTGGCCCAAATTTGGAAAGCCATTCACAACGGTCGTAAGTTTTTTATTGCCGGGCACTTAAACCCCGACGGCGATTCGCTAGGGTGCACGCTCGCGGTCACTTCGCTGCTCACGCGCCTTGGCAAAACCGTTTATGCCTATGCCGCGCCGGCTATCGGAAACGATTTGAAATTTTTACCCGGCTTAAATCAAGTCCACGTAAACGAACTGCCGCAAAACCCCGACTTTGACACCGTCTTATTATTAGAATGTTCCGATAGGCAACGCGGCGGCGATTTGGAACACATTTTATCTGCCGCCAAAACGCTCATCAACATTGACCACCATTTGGTAAGCGACGCTTACGGGCACGTCAATCACATTGATTCCGGGGCCTCCTCCACCGCCGAAATTATTTTCCAATTATATGAAGCGTCTGAAGACAATTTACTCCCCACACCGGATGAGGCAACCTGCTTATACACCGGACTCGTAACCGATACGGGCCGTTTTGTCCACTCCAACGCCACCGCTGAAGCATTGCGCGTGGCCTCGGCGTTGGTAGCATTAGGGGCTGATATCGGGCAAATTAACCAAGTAATTTATTTCACTAAATCGTATATTGAATTAAAACTGTTGGGCCGCGCTTTGGAAAAAATGGAAATGCGTTTTGACAACAAATACAGCCAAATTATTTTAACCAAACGCGACTTTGAAACCTTCGGCGCAACGCCTGCCCAAACACAAGGTATCGTCAGCCAACCGACCATGATTCCCGGCGTGGAAGTGTCAGCTCTGATTAAAGAGGAACCCGATAAAGTATCCGTCAATTTACGTTCGCGCGGTAACGCCGATGTCAGCCGTATCGCCCAACAATTCGGCGGCGGCGGACACGCCCGCGCGGCCGGATTTAAAGTAACGGACAAAACAATTACCGAAGTAACCGATGCACTCGCAGAAGTGGTACAAGATGTCGTCAGAAACTTGCCCTAACGCGCCGAGCGGACTACTGCTTATAGACAAACCGCGCGACTTTTCTTCGCACGATATTATTGCTATTTCCCGCCGGATATTACGCACTAAAAAAATCGGACACAGCGGCACGTTAGACCCTATGGCTACGGGGCTACTCATTTTACTGGTCGGGCGGGAAGCTACCAAACGGCAAGCCGAATTTTTAAAACTGTCCAAAACATATACCGCCACGCTTACGCTGGGGCAAGAGACCGACTCGTGGGACGCCTGCGGCAACGTAATTACCGAAAAAGATGTGCCCGCACTTACCCAACAAGACGTGCAAAACGCCGTACAAAAATTATCGGGCGAAATAGAACAGCCGATCCCGTTTTTCAGCGCGAAAAAAATCAACGGGCAAAAGATGTACTCGCTCGCCCGCGCCGGACAGGAAATGGAACGCAAATTCAACCGCGTACAAGTTGCGTGGACCCGCATTTGCTTAACTTCCGCAAAAACGGTAGAATTTACCGTACATTGTTCGTGCGGGACGTATGTGCGCTCATTAGGATATTTACTGGCTAACGAGTTGGGCACCGTCGGACATTTAACCCAACTACGGCGGCTTGAAATCGGCCCGTACAACGTGCAAAACGCGTTTGACGGCACGCAACTTAAACAAACAGACACGGACACGCTTTATAAACGGATCATTTCACTATGAAAAATTTTATTACAATCGGCACTTTTGACGGCGTACATACCGGCCACCGCTTTTTGATTAACCAACTGGAAATGTTGGCCGCCAAAAACCGCCAAAAACCATTGGTGTTATATTTCCCGCTCCCCCCCAAAACCTTGCTAGGTATTAAGCCGGAAATGACGGTATTGACGCTACCCAAAGAAAAAAAATTATACCTGCGCGAATTGGGAACGCCGGCAAAATTGTTGGACTTTGCAAAGTGCCGCAATATGCGTGCGGAAAAATTTTTCAAAGATATTTTGCTTAAAAAATACAATATGGGCGGGCTACTGGTAGGGGCCGATTTTGCCTTAGGCAAAGACCGCCACGCCGGGGTAGATTGGCTAGCCGCCCAATGTCAGCAACTTAATATCCCGTTTGAAATCGTGCGGTTTTACAAAACAGGTACGCAAAAAATTTCGTCTTCCTTAATTCGTAAAACCTTGGCCGCGGGCGATATCGCACGCACCAATACGCTGCTGGGCCGCCCGTATGAGCTGACGGGCCGCGTGATAAAAGGAAAACAACTCGGCCGGAAATTGGGCTTTCCGACGGCCAATTTAAATACGGGCATTTATAAGATTTTGCCGCTTGGCGTGTTTGCCGTTAAGGTGCGCGTCGGCAAAGAAATATATGACGGTTTTTGTAACATCGGTTTCCGCCCGACCGTCAACCCCATTAACGGCAGTTTGCCGTTGGTGGAAGTGAATATCTTTGATTTTGACAAAGACATTTACGGCAAAAATATTACCGTTTGGTTTGCGGACAAACTACGCGACGAAACAAAATTTGACACGCTCCCCGCGTTGGTTGCCCAACTCAAACAAGACCGCAAAGACGCCAAAAAGATACTGAAGAAATTTACGGTATAAAATTGCAAAGCCCCGCGGTAACGGCGGGGCTTTTTCTGCTAAGGTAATTCGTAAATACGAGAGCTCCATTTGGTAGCTACTAAATTTGAACTCCTATACAGCTTCACACAAAAATCGCCGGCCGTGCCTTCGTAATAATTCGTTCGTTCAGCACAGTATAATTTTTGGCTTAGTTCATTATCGGGATCTTCCTGTACAAAGAAAAACCCGGCACCTTTGTAAGGCCCTGCCTTAAAAAAAGCCGTGGACAACGAAAAGCCATTCACCGAATTATTGACGGACAACTCTATCCATTCATTTCCTTTGACAGCATCTGATGAAGTTGTAGAGACACTAATTGTAGGAGTGGTAACAGGGGACAACGTGTCAAAATCTAAATCTAATTCGCTAAAAGAATTAGCGTACGTGCCGTTAGCCAAATGATACGCCTCCTGTGCCGTAGCTAAACTTTTTGCTAACGTAAACAACTGCACAGCCCGGCTTTTCCATACGGCTTTTTGATATTGCGGCAACGCCACCGCCGCTAAAATACCGATAATAAGTACAACAACTAATAATTCAATAAGCGTAAATGCTTGTTTGTTTTTCATACGATTCTCCTTTTGATATCTTGTATCAACAAATAAAATGTAGCAAAAAAAAAAACGATGTCAAGTTTTATTTTTTCTCTCGCTATATCCCGCATAGAAACTCTGCGGGATGACGAGCGAGAGAAAAAGGCCCTTGCCGGGCCCAGGCGTGAGGCCTAGGACCTCTGCAAGCAATTGATGTTATGTTCTGCAAAAGGGACTTCGTGTTTTTCTGCAACAAGTCCTTCGCCGGCAAATAGGCCATAGGTTTCATTAGACCTACCCGGTCCATAGGTCCAAAAGCCCTTGTCAATCCATAAAAAAACAAACTATACTACCTGTATATCGTTTATAAAGGAGACATCATGAAACAGTTGCTTTCTGCCGTTTGTTTGACCGTACTTTTTGCCTTACCGCTTGCCGCACAAGAAAAACTGGCCGACCGGGTATCCGCTCAAGCAGCGTGCATCCGCACCGTGCAACACAGCATTGACGCTATCAATCAAGTGACGGATGTTGCCTTCCCGGCGCAAAAAAAAGCTTTAGAAGTCACCCGCCACCAAGCGGAAAATTTCCTGCTACAGGGAAACTGCCAAGAAGCGCAAAAAACGCTTAGCGCAATTTTGCCGCTACTACACCAACTGCAAGAAGTATACTTGCAAAACCAACTGGAAGATTTAGAACATTTATTTTTAGGCCCTTCCTCGCTGGAACAACGCGCTATGCTACGCGAAGGAATCGCCTTGCTGAAAAGTTTACGGGAAAAAGGACAAACGGAAGAAGCTATTTTTGTAGCTAATTATTTGGATGAATCGTTTGATACTCCCCCGGCTCTTTCCCCCGAACAACGGCGCTATGCTATGTACCAAGACGCTCTGGAAGCCATTGATATGTGGTATGAGTGGGGGCAAGAAACCGTTTCAAAATCTACCGCCCAACAAACTCTCCAAACGTGGCACGAAAAATTTATCCAACTGATTAACGCCGTGCGGACAGATACCTCTGTATCCGAAGAAGAAATGGCTGTTATGTACGAAAATATTTTAGATAAAGCAGAAGCAGAATTTAACCAATTGCTTAACACTAATAAATAAATTCTTTTACTCCACACAAAAAAGCCCGGGCTTATTGCCCGGGCTTTATCATTGCAAAGCAAAACTTAATTCTCGTTATAATCGCGCACAAAAAACACAATGTACGCAAGCCAAGACGCCCCGAAGAACATCAAAAAGCAATACGAGAACCACCACATTTTATTTAACGGGTTGTAGTCCGTAAGGAGCGACCCGACAAACAATTGTGCCAGCACCACGGTTAAATACACCCACACGCACAACACAACTGCTTTTAATACCACGTCACACGTGCCGATAAAAACGCCTTTTTCAGCGTACGGTCTTTTGATAAAAGTAAGTAGTTTTTGCATAGTTTTATTTTAATCTCCCAAGAAATACTTGTCAAGTTTTTCTAATTTTGCGCACCGTAAAAAGTATCATTAGCTTCGCGCGTTACATCATCCGCCACTGCCACAGAGGCCGGCTCTTGCATGGCAGACAAATCGTCCTCCTCCGCCCCGGCGGACGGCGCAATAATTTCCGATTCAATTTGTTGCATCATCGTTGCGGGCGCAGGGACCATGGTGCGGGCCGGTTTTTGGGCATCTTTAACGGACCGTTTATCTTCCGGCTCGGAAACCGCCGTTTGAGCGGTTTGTTGTACGGCTGTCGGTTGTGAAGTCATCGTGCGGGCCGGTTTTTGCTGTGAAGTTTCTTTTTTGGTTTCCGCGATTTCAGCTTGCTGCGCTTCTTGCAATTCGCGCTGGCTGGGGATATCGTTTTTAAGTTGCGGAAAACGATCCGTGCCCACAAAACCGCGGGCAACTTGCACTTCGTCTTGCGGATAGTATGTTTGTTTCAACGGAGCATTTTTTTGCGCAGTTTGCTTTTCGGGGACGTTGGCAATTACATTTTCATAAATAAGCGTAGGGCCGGGATCTTGCGGGGCGACTTTATCCGGGGTTAAACAATAGTCCACGCGCTCACGCGTGGTAGCTTTTTGGTGGCTGTCTACGCGTGTTTCACACGTGGAAGCTTGAGCCGCCGTAGCGGCTAGTAAAAGACTGACAAAAATGAGTGTTTTTTTCATAATTTCTCCGTATTAACAGGATAACACATTTTAACGTATTTTGCACGTAAAAAACCCTCTTTCGTAAAAGAGGGCTAAAAAAATGTCACCGGGTGGGATCGAACCACCGACCTAGCGCTTATGAAACGCTCGCTCTAACCAGCTGAGCTACGGTGACGTAAATCTGACCTATTTATTATAGCAAAACAACCAAGCCGCACGCAAATTTTTTTGTGCGGGGCTTACTTAATCATGGAATAAACACTTAGTGTAGCGGGCAATTTTCCGCTTTTGGCCAGTTCAAAATCTTTATTAGCCAGTTCCTCTTTTCCCATGCGCAAATACGTAGCCCCACGCGCGTTAAGCACATCGGCCGCCGGACGCAAATTGATAACGGATGTATAATCGGTAATGGCTTCTTCGTACTGGCCCAACATAAAATAAACACCCGCACGCGAGAAGAAATTTTCCACCCGTTCGGGGTCCAATACAATAGCCATGTTAAGCACTTTTAGCGCATTTTGATAATCGCCCCGCGCCGCCAGCACACTGCCGTAAGCCGTGTAAGTAGCGGCGTGATTGGGGTTTTCTCTAAGGACTTGTTCAAAATCTTGTTGGGCTAAATCAAACTCGCCCGTAAAAAAATATACGGCTCCGCGCGAAGCACGCGCATCTATATTTTTCGGGTTGATTTCCAACGCTTTATTATACGCGGCGATGGCTTTTTGGGGTTGACCGTCTTTAAAATATCCGTCCCCCCGTGCCGCATTTTCCGACGACGTCGGCAACGTCATACACGCGCCTAAACAAATAAGACCCACTAAAACAGAAATTATTTTTTTCATACAACCTCCTTTTGGTAAATTATACAATAATCTCCCCCCGGCTCACTTTAAATGCTAGAATAATACGGTATGAATAAGCCCGCTATTTCTTTATTTATTATTGCTAAAAATGAAGCGCACCATATAGAGGCGTGTTTAAAAAGCGCGCAAAATTTGGTGCAAGAAATTGTGGTTGTAGACAGCAATTCTTCCGACGACACCGTGCGCCTGTGCGAACAGTTTGGCGCGCGCGTATACGAACAACCGTTTGAAAGTTTTACCAAGCAAAAAAACGCGGCTCTGTCCAAAGTAACCGGCGAGTGGGCCTTGTCGTTAGATGCAGACGAAACCTTAACGCCCGAATTGGCCGAAGAAATCAAACAAGCCGTTTTATCGGATAAATATGACGGATACGAACTGCCGCGCGTCAACGATTTTTTAGGCAAACGCATGAATCACAGCGGCATTAAAAAAGAATATATTTTACGGCTGGTACGCACGAAAAAAGCAAAATTTGAAGGCGGCAAAGTGCATGAAAAATTAGTCGTACAAGGCAAAACCGCACGGCTTAAAAATGTATTTGTCCACCACCCGTACGACGACATTGAAACGTATTTTGAAAAATTTAATAAATACACCACGCTCGCCGCGCAAACGATGTACGAAAACGGCAAACGTGTTTGTTTACTACGCGTACTTTTAACCGTGCCGTTTGAATTTGCCCGCCGCTATATTTTAAAAGCCGGATTTTTGGACGGCATGCGCGGACTGATTTGGGCTTCGTTTTCGTGTTTTTACGTATTTGTAAAATACATGAAATTGTGGTACTTGCGGGAACGGATGAAATGAGCGGCGTGCGCGTACTTACTTATCAAAAAATCGGCTTAGCTCCCAAAAATTCTCCGCTAAAAAACGAGTGGACTTCTTTGCGCGCGCTTACCCGCACGTTAAATAAAATCAAAAAACGTGGTTTAACCACCGTGTCGCCCGCGCAAATTTTATCCGGCGACGCACCCGAAAATTCAGTTTTGCTTTTATTCTTAGACGGCTACCGCTCGTTTTACCAAACCGTATATCCGCTACTTAAAGAGCGCAATTTAGCCGCGTGTGTATGTTTGCCCACCGCGTGCGTGGGCACGTATAATTCGTGGCAGGACCCGCACCAAGAATTTTGGCAAGATTTACTGACGTGGGATGAAATTGAAATATTGTCTAAAGACCCGCTTATTTCGTTTGGCGCGCAAACACTCAACCGCGAAGATTTGACGTTGTTACCCAATGAACAAGCACGCTATAACGCACAGGAAAGTATTTTTCGCTTAACAAAATTTTTACCCAACCCGCCGCAACTTTTTGCCGCATTTCCCTCCCGAAAAAAACTGAAAAACGCCGCAGAAATATTACCCGGTTTTGACGGACTTATTATAACGCCTAACGGCACAGCCAACAAAACACCCCACACCGTCAGCGTGGTGCGGGGCAATTCATGGCGTGCCAAGTGGAACTTAATTTTCTAACCAATAGTGCACCCCACTTGAAGACACGCTTCTATACACGCCCAGTGTCTTACAAATTTGTGTACCTAATTCTTGCATAGCCCCGGTATTAACCGTACAGTAGCGGGAAACAGAACCATTTACCCAAACCGCGAAATTAAGTCTTATGCCATATTTACTGCTCATATCTGCCCAACAATCTGCGAATGTACTTATGTTACAATAAAAAGTAACATACGGCGTGTTTTTAACTTGAATATCCAATTCTTCTAAAGACGAAGCGAAATTCCCGCTAGCCATGTAATATAAAACTTGTGCTTGGACAATAGCATTGAGATTTACCCTCGCCTCTACTGCACGGGCCTTGGCTACCGCTAATTTATATTGCGGTACGGCTACCGCGGCAAGTATGCCAATAATTAACACTACCACTAATAATTCAATCAGCGTAAATGCTTGTTTGTTTTTCATACAACCTCCTTTTTATCATTAAATCAAATGTAGCAAAAAAAAAAACGATGTCAAGGCCCTTGCCGGGCCCAGGCGGGAGGCCTCAAACCTCTGTTTGCTTTTAATGCGATATTTTAGCAATAAGGAATTTTAGGAACGGTGCTTTCGTTAATCTTGCCCCTTAAGCGGTAAGAAACAAAAAACTCACATTCCAAAAATGTGAGTTTTAAAAGGAATTATTTTCTCCGGCAGATTATTTTTTATGCAGGTTCGGATACAGCACGTGCGAAAATACATCCATCTCTTTTTCGCCGCCGCGCAATTTTAAATTGACGGACAACACATACACATCTTTTTTCAAAATATCGCGCCAATTATCGGGGAATTTGACAAAGTCCTTAAACGTGGTAATCAGCGGCAGTTCCCCGCGGGTTTGTTCAAACGTACGCAAATTTTCATCGGTATAATACTGGTGGTCGGCAAAGCGCCACTTCTGCGCCAGTGTAAGGCCCAACCCTTTTAACGTATTTTCAAACGTTTCCGGGCTGCCCAGCGCACTAAAACACGTCACCGGGCCTTTAATTTCTTCTAGCGGCACTTGGCGCGCGGAACAAATGTCCATATAATACTCGGGTTGGTGGATACTTTCCAAAATTTCCACTTCCGGGTTTTGTTCGCGGATCGTTTTTTTAATATCCGCCAGTTCTTCTTCGGTTGCTTGCTCACAATGCGTCAACACGACCAGTGCCGCGCGTTTGAGCGCGCTTACCGGCTCGCGCAAAATACCGTAGGGCAGTAATTCCCCATTCCCAAACGGATTTTTAGCATCCACCAGTACGATATTTGCATCGCGCTCCAAGGCGTGATGTTGCATACCGTCATCTAACAAAATGAGTTGGCTTTTGAAACGGGTTAACGCTTCTGTGGCGGCCTCGTAGCGGTTGGGCGAAATGACAATCGGCACTTTATATTGGCTGAGCACGCGGCTCATCATAAACGGCTCATCGCCCGCACTGCGCCAGTCGGCATCCGGGTTATCAAATAACACAACAGGTTTTGTGGTTTTTTTGCGGCGTTTATACCCGCGCGAAACAATAGCTACCCGCACCCCGGCCTTGGCCAGTACCGTAGCGGCCAATAGTACAGCCGTTGTTTTTCCGGTGCCACCGGCGGTAATATTGCCGATGCACACCACCCGGGTATTGACACGGTTTACTTTCTTTAACCCGCCGGCATACGCTTGCTGATTTAACCATACGCCAAAACCATACAGTTTAGAGGCCGTCCATAATACACCGCGGCCCACCGCGTTACGCGCAATTTTGTCTTTTACTTGCACTAAGTCCATAGTGTTTCCTCATTGCTATTAAAAAGGTCTTTTTTATTGTAGCATTTTCGCGCGAAGTTAAAACATACCGACGCACAAATTAAAATTAGTATAATAAAGTTATGGCACAAGACCGTTTTAAAAAAACCCCTTTACACTTCCTACAATTTGTAGGGCTCAAGATACTATGCTGTCTCTTGCGTTTGTTGCCGTATCGCGCCGCGGTATGGTTGGGCAAAAATTTGATGTCCCCCGTGCGCTGGGTAATGCCTAAACGCTTTGCCCGCATGCAATACGATATTGCACGCGCCTTCCCCGACAAAACCCCTCAACAAGTGTACCAAATCGCCAAAGAATCATGGGAAAATATGGGTGTGATTTTTGCCGAGTTTATAAAATTAGCCCACATGAGCGTAGACGAATTTAAAAGTCATTGTCACATAAACGGTATAGAAAAACTGGAGCGCGCCCAACATGTAACCGGAGGAATTATCCACATCGGTCATTTTACCAATTGGGAAGCGTTTGGGTTGGCGGCCTCGGCCTATGGGTTTGACAAGGCCGTACTGGCCCAACGGGTAGATAATCCTTATGTAGATACGGAAACAAACCGCTTGCGTAACGTGTTTTCCGGCCGGACGTTTTACAGTAACCACGAGGACAAACCGTTCTTTGCTTGTATGCGGTGGCTCAAAAAGAAAAAAATGCTCGGCATTTTATTTGACCAAAATACCGTAGCGGGCGAGATGTGGTTTGCGTTTATGGGCCGCACCGCAGCATTTTCCCCTATTACGGCACTGCTGGCTATAAAAATGCAAACGCCTATTTTCCCGGTCAATGTAACGCGCGAGAAAGACGGCACGCTTATTTGCACCGTATACGACCCCGTTATCCCCCCTGCCGAATATAGCACCGAAAATGTACGCACGCTGACTAAAACCCTTATCGGGTATTACGAAACGTGGCTTAAACAAGATCCGCCCTCGTGGTTATGGGCGCATAACCGTTGGAAACGGGAAGCCGAAGGCAACGCGTACCTAGCCAAACACCCCGAGGAAAAATTATGATAAAAGCCGTGTTTTTTGACCGCGACGGTACGCTCATTTACGACTATGGCTATTTATCCGACCCGGCTAAAGTGCGTCCGTATAAATGCGCTAAAAACGCGTTAAAATTACTTGCCAAAGCCGGATATCACTTTTTTATTGTATCTAACCAATCGGGCATCGGACGCGGCTATTTTTCCAAAGACAAAGCGCACGCCGTCAACACCCGCTTGTGCAATTTATTAAAGCCCATACACTTTGACGAAATTGTTTTTTGCCCACACGCTCCCGAAGACAAGTGTACTTGCCGCAAACCGTTACCCAAACTGGGCAAACAACTGATTAAAAAATATCACGTAGACGCGTCCCGCTCTTTTATGATAGGCGATAAAAAATCGGATGTGGAATTTGGGCACAATATCGGATGTAAATCTATCTTAGTCCAAACAGCTAACGGGAAAAAACATCTCAAAAAATACCCCGGGTTAAAGCCGGACTTTATCGCCGCCGACTTACTGCGTGCGGCACGTTTTATATGCAAGGAGAACGCATGAAAAAAATAGTTTTACTCGCTTTAATGGCCACGCTGAGCGGTTGCTTTGGACACCGCAAAGCGCAACCCACCGAACCAACCGCACAAACCGTAACGGCTGTGGTGCAAGAAAGCGCGCCCGTTGTAAAAACCACAGAAACATCCGCCGTCTTGCCTGTTTCTTCCCCGGAAAAATCTGAAAAAAACGCCCCTGAAATAAAACCCGCTACCCCGGTCCAACCCACCCCGCAAGCGTACCAACTTCCCACGGGTGCTCCCGTGCCGGACACGCCTGTTTTTAAAAATGAACCGCTTATTGCGTTAGAGGGCCGCACCTTAAACCCGTTAGCCGCCCTCGCGCCCAAAGCGGATAAACAAATATCCGTTCCGTGGCAAGGCGAACAACTTAAATACGGCTTATATTATTCTTTTGTTAAAGTAGGCACGGCGTATATTAAAAACCGCGGTCTGGTGGACGTAAACGGACGGCAAGCGTATGTGATACAAACCTCTGCTTTTTCAGCCAGTGTGATTGATTCTGTTTTTAAAGTGCGCGATATCAATTTGTCGTGGTTAGACGCCAAAAATTTATATTCGTTGGGTTACAGTCAAAGTTTACGCGAAGGCCGCTACCAACGCGACGAGTGGGTACTGTTTGATTACGATACCAACACCTACCGCGGCGAAGTGGTCAAAAAATCGGGCACGCGTGCTTTTTCCGGTGCACTTACCACCCGGGTATTGGATATGCTGACGTCGCTTTATTTTGTACGCGGACAAAACTTGGAAAACGGAAAAGACGTCGTATTTGATATCTTAAACCGCGAAGAACAATACCCGCTTGTTGTAAAAGTAATCGGGCGGGAAACCGTCAAAACCCCCGCAGGCAAATTTAAATGCGTCATTGTGGAGCCGCAATTTCGCGGAGAAGGCATATTTGTCAGCAAAGGCAAAAGCTTGAAAGTTTGGCTGAGCGACGACGAACGCAAACTGCCTATTAAAATGGAAACGGAAGTGTTTATCGGCAGTGTCAGTGCCGAACTACTGGAATATCAGCACAATTAAATATATAATGAAGATTATTTACGGAGGATCTATGCAACCTAAAACCAGCCGTTTAAAAGATATTTTAAAATCGTTCCAAGGGCAAGAAATTATCGTCGTTGGTGATATCATGTTGGACCATTTTATTAAAGGGGCTGTCAGCCGCATTTCGCCGGAAGCCCCGGTGCCGGTAGTGGACGTACGTAACGAGTTTTTTGTAGCCGGCGGTGCGGGAAATGTAGCCGTCAATTTGGCCGCTTTGGACGCTAAGCCCGTGATGATTTCCGTCGTCGGGCCGGACCTTGGCGGCGAAATGCTAAAAGATTTTTTGCGCGAGCGCGGTGTAAACATCCGCGGTATTGCCGAAGATTTGGACAGACCCACCACCCAAAAAATTCGCGTTATGGCCGATCAACAACAAATCGTCCGCTTTGACCGCGAAAGCAAAAAAATCATTTCCCCGGCCATGGCCCGGGTGTGTATGAAAAATTTTGAAGCCGCTATCCAAACCGCCAAAGGGGTGATTTTATCCGACTACGGCAAAGGCATGCTTAGCGACCAAAACATCCAAAAAATTATCGCGCTGTGCCGCAAAAAACATATCCCGGTGTGCGTGGACCCTAAAATTGATAATTTCCGTAAATATAAAAATATCACGTGCATGACCCCCAACACCAAAGAAGCGTGGGAAGGGGTGGGCCAGTCGCCTAAACCCGGCGAAGAAGCCATAGAAAAATTAGGCCAAAAAATATTAAAAATGTTGAACGCCGATTCTATTTTAATTACCCGCAGTGCTGACGGCATGAGCTTGTTTGAAAAGAACGCCAAAAAGCCCTATACCGTGCGCGCTACGGCCCGCGAAGTGTACGATGTAACCGGGGCGGGCGATACCGTTATTTCCGTATTGACGCTCGCGCTTGCCGCCGGAGCCAGTTTAAAAGAGGCCTCCGTAATTGCCAATTACGCCGCCGGCATTGTAGTAGAAAAATCCGGCACGGCTACGGCTTCGCGCAAAGAAATTGAAGGAGTTCTCCCATGAGTGATGTTTTAATTGCTATTCCCGCCCGGTACGGATCCTCGCGTTTGCCGGGAAAAATCTTAAAACCGCTTTGCGGTAAACCCGTTATCCAGCACGTGTACGAAGCGTGCAAAAACACGGGGCTTGGCGAAGTAATTATCGCTACCGAGGAGCCACTTGTCGTAGAAGCGTGTGCTAAATTTGGTGCTAAAGCCGTGCTGACCAGCGACGCGTGCAAAAGCGGCACCGACCGCGTGTTTGAAGCGGCGCAAAACCGCCCGGAGCAACTGATTATCAACGTACAGGGCGATGAGCCGTTTATTAAAACCGAAACGGTTTTAGCTGTAGCTAATTTATTAAAAAATGACCCGCTGTGTGATATCGCCACGGCGGCCTTTGCCCGCCAGGATGATGAACAGGTAGACAACCCCAACATCGTCAAAGCGGTACTCGCCAAAGACGGGCGCGCGTTGTATTTCTCGCGCTCGCGTGTGCCGTACAAACGGGAAAAAACGCAGGAAAATTTGAAAGTGCCGTATTGGCACCATTGTGGGATTTACGGGTACCGCCGCGCCGCGTTAGAACGGTTTGTGCACTTGCCCGAAAGCCCGCTTGAAAAATTAGAAAGATTGGAGCAACTGCGCGCCTTGGAAGACGGCATGGTCATCAAATGCGCCGAAATTGCCCCCTCCGGCCCGGCCATAGACACCCAAGAGGACTTGACCGCCGCCGAACAGTATTATCTGAAACACCACGCCCAGCATTAACTGCCGGGCGTTTTTAAAAAACCCAACAGGAGAAAATATATGTCTAAATTTATCGTAATCACCGGCGGCGTAGTCAGTTCGCTGGGGAAAGGAATTTCCGGGGCCAGTATCGGCAAACTATTGCAACTTAACGGCCTTAAAGTCAATATGATCAAGTGCGACCCGTACATCAATGTGGACCCGGGCACGATGTCCCCCTACCAACACGGCGAAGTGTTCGTAACGGTGGACGGTGCGGAAGCCGACCTGGACTTGGGCCACTACGAACGTTTTTTAGACGTCAACATGACCCGCGCCAACACCAATACCGCCGGCAGCATTTATCAAACGGTTATTGATAAAGAACGCCGCGGCGAATATCTGGGTGCGACGGTGCAAGTGATTCCCCACATCACTAACGAAATCAAAAAACGCTTTACCGCTTTTGAACACGACACCGACGTATCTATCATTGAAATCGGCGGTACGGTGGGCGATATTGAGTCGTTACCGTTTTTGGAAGCGGCGCGCCAACTGCGTTTGGAAAAGGGGCCGCAAAATGTCATTTGCGTACACGTTACGCTTATTCCGTATATCGCCGTTGCGCAAGAACTGAAAACAAAACCCACGCAACACTCCGTCAATAAACTGCGTGAATTGGGCATTGAGCCGAGCATGCTCATTTGCCGCACGGAAAAACCGCTAAACGATCACTTAAAAGAAAAAATTTCTCTTTTCTGCAGTGTTCCGGCCAAAGCCGTCATAGAGTGCATGGATGCCAAATCTATTTATCACGTGCCGGAAATGTTTTACAAACAAGATGTGGACAAGCAAATTATTTCGCTACTTGGTTTAAAACCCACGCAAGAAGTAGATCCGAAACAGTTTGAATTTTTTGACCGCGCATTAAACCCCTCTAAGACGGTAAAAATTGCCGTCGCCGGAAAATATGCCGAGTTTCAGGAAGCGTATAAATCTATCCACGAGGCCTTACGCCATGCGGGTATGAATAATGATGCCAAAGTAGAAGTGGTTTACGTCAACACCGAAAAAGACAACATCAACGAAAAACTCAAAGGTGCCGACGGCATTTTAATTCCCGGCGGGTTTGGTAACCGCGGCGTGGAAGGAAAAATCAATACGGTCCGTTTTGCACGCGAAAACAAAGTGCCGTTTTTGGGTATTTGCTTAGGCATGCAATGCGCGGTGTTGGAAGCGGCGCGCAACTTGTGCGGGTTGCACGACGCCAACTCTACCGAGTTTGACCCGACGACCAAAGACCCGGTGGTAGATTTAACGCCGCAACAAAAAAACGTAGTGTATAAAGGCGGCACGATGCGTTTAGGCAATTACACAGCCGACTTAAAACCGGGCTCCCTTGCCCACCGTTTGTACGGTAAAGACCGCATTGAAGAACGCCACCGCCACCGCTACGAACTCAACCCCAACTACGTCAAACAGTTGCAAGACGTGGGGCTGATTGTGTCGGGTTGGCACGAAGGCGTTTTGCCGGAAATTGTGGAACGCACCGACCACCCGTATTTTATCGCGGGACAATTCCACCCGGAATTTGGCTCACGCCCGATGCGTCCGCATCCGCTTTTTGACGGCTTAATTAAAGCCAGTTTAAAAGCCAAAGAAGAAAAGAAATAAAAAGTTTATGACAAAAAATAAGCCGCCTCTTTAGGCGGCTTATTTTAATTTCCCCAAGTAGTACCGTCCATAGAGAAAAAGTTATTAGGATCACCTTGATGAATATATTTTGCCTTCATAATTTTAGTGCAATATTCACCGCGCTCCAATTCAAATTTTGGGCTACCGTTGCGTTGCTCTGTACAAAACAATACATCTGTCGGTACATTTGAATTATTATGATAGAAATAAATTTCAAATCCGGCCCGAGCATATTTCCCGCGCAACCGTTCCGCATGTATCAAATGATAACCGTTAGAATTGATTAAACCTATCCCCCAATCGTCATTGGCACGCGAGTCCGTCGTGTAAGAACCAAAGGACGCCCGATCCGCTAGCGGAATATCCACCGCCAGTTCATCAAAAGAATTGGCATATGTACCGTTTGCCATGTGATACGCCAGTTGTGCATTATATATCGTTTTAATAACGGTCAATATCTGCGTGGCTTTACTTCTTTCCACTACTTTTTGATATTGCGGCACAGCCACCGCCGCGAGTATGCCGATGATAAGAACTACAACCAACAATTCAATCAGCGTAAATGCTTGCTTGTTTTTCATACAACCTCCTTTTTTATCATCAAATAAAATGTAGCAAAAAAAAAAACAATGTCAAGGTTTATTTTTTTCTCCCGCTATATCCCGGATTACAAATCTCCGGGATGACGAGCGGGAGAAAAATATATACTGAAAAGCCCCTTCGCCAGGGGCAGGCATTTTGGGAGTCAACTTTCACTTAATTAGAGCCACACTCTTTTTGCATTGTTGCTTTGTTAAGAGCCGACGATAAAATACGTCGTTTGACTTCCCCCCTTGCGGGGGAAGTGGTTTGGCGGACAAAGTCCGAACAAACCGATGAGGGGTATATAGTAAAGTTATTTTCCTTGTTCTGTTATACCCCTCACCCGGCCTTTTGCCCGTCCGGCGAGGACCTCCCGCAAGGGGCGAGGGGTCAACAGAAGAAAATACTTCAGAAGAATTAAGGCAGAACTTCAAATGGGACAGACGCGCTTTGTCCGCCGCAGGAAACTTCCAAGCGGTGCTTGCCCGCTTGCAACGGCCACCACACGCGGCACGAAGTTTGCGGCTGTTTTTTACCGTTGAGCGTCCACACGCATGTGTCTTTTTCACACGCGACGTGCCACAAGAGTTTTTGCAGTCCCGCCGATACAGACGGGTCCCACTTATATACATCTTTGCGCGCAGGCGAAAGTAATTTTAAATCAGTAGTTAAATCTTTATGATTTCCGTCGCATTTAGCGGGCAAATGGGTTTTCAAAAATACTTCTTCGTGCGTGTGCGTACAGGTTGGCCCGGCCAACTTTCCGCTTTGCGTGCACACCTGTTTAAACACAACTCCTTGCGGTTGTTCAAACGGATCGGACGGATATTTCTGTTGCAAATAAATAGCCAAGTCATGCATAATCGGCCCGGCCCCCGTTACGCCGGATACTTTACGCATGGAAGACGCATCAAAATTTCCCGCCCAAACACCAATCGTCCAACGTGGCGTGTAGGCAAGCGTAAAATTATCTTTGTAATCTTTGGAAGTACCCGTTTTGGCGGCTAGTTCAAACGGCACAGATAAAGCAGAATTTAACCCAAACGCCGCGCCGCGCGCCTGATTATCAGCCAAAATATGGCTGATGATATAAGACGTCTGCGGGCTTAACACACGTCGTGCTTTTCCTCCTAATTGCACCAGCGGATCCAACGAAAGAGTCATCGGTCTATACTCCCCCCCGCGCGCAAATGTTGCATACGCATTAGCGAGGTGCAACAGTTGTACTTCGCCGTTACCGAGAGCTAAACCGAGTCCGTAAAAATCGGCCTCGCGTGATAATTCGGTAAGTCCCGCCGCACGCAACAAATCTAATAACGCCGGGGCACCTACTTTCTCCGCCGCTTTTACTGCCGGGATATTATACGAACACGCCAGCGCGTTACGCACCGAAACAAGCCCGTGAAACGTCTCGTCATAATTACGCGGACGGAAACCGCCGTCAAAAAAAGTATCTTCATCGGCGAGCAAATCAGCCGCCGTCAAAACTCCTTTTTCAATAGCAAGCGCGTACGCAAACGGTTTTAACGACGAGCCCGGTTGCCGTAGTGCCCGCACGCCGTCTACTTGTCCGTGCTGTTCTTGGTTATTAAAATCAGCCGACCCCACATACGCAAGCACCGCTCCGGTTGCGTTTTCCAACACAATAACCGCGGCATTTGTAACGTGTTCTTCCTGTAATTTTTGGATATGGTTTTTGACTACGTGCTCGGCGTAATGTTGCAGCTGGCTATCCAGCGGCGTTTGCACGGGACCGGTTTTAGTAGGCAGTAACGTGCGTAAAAAATTTGTAAAGTGCATGGCGTTAAACGGGCGAGCCGCCGCACGCAACACGACGGGCTCTTGAAGCGATAATTGGTACATTTCTTCGTCAATAAAATTCTCTTCGCGCATACGCGCCAGCACATACGCACGCCGTTTTATCGCACGCTCTTTGTATTTAAGCGGGTTGTAGCGCGTGGGCGATTTAATCAGCCCCACCAAAAAAGCCGCTTGCCCCAGCGACACCTCCGACGCGTCTACCCCAAAATAAAACTTCGCCGCCGCTTGTACCCCTTGCGTCAAATTGCCAAATTCCACCCGGTTAAAATATTCCTCTAAAATTTCTTCTTTCGTATGATTTTTTTCCCATTGTCCGGCATGGTACGCTTCGCCCATTTTCCCCCACCACGTTTTGGCGCGTGGCTCCACCGCGCGCACTAACTGTTGCGTAATGGTAGACGCACCGGAAAGCACTTCGCCTTGTTGCGTATTTTGCCACAAGGCACGCAAAATAGCTTGCACGTCCACCCCGTCGTGCTGATAGAATCGTTTATCTTCCGCCGCCACCGCCGCCGCAATAAACCAAGGCGACATTTCACCCAGCGAAACGGGATAATAATACGTGTTATTTTCGGACAAAAAATCCCGCACCGGCGTACCGGTGCGGTCTGTAATCTGTTGGGAAGGCGTCAAGACAGTTTCCCCCAGTACTAAACCGGGAAGAAATAACGCTATAACTGCCCACGCCCACTTGTTCATTTTTCAATAATAAGCTGCGACGTAGCATTGCGCCCAAATACGGCCGGGTCATACATTAAACTCGCCCACGCGCTGGGATAAGCAAACGTGCCGTCCGTTACCGCACTAACCATGTACGTAAACGTATGTGTGCCGGCAGGCAGATAATCGGCAAACGCGGCAATACGGTCATCGTAGCGTTCCGTGCGGCCAAACGCCGAAGATTGCAACGTATCGGTCGCCGAGGTTTCCGTAGCAAGCGTGGTATTTACAATTTCCACCCCCGCCGGCACGAAATCTTCCGCCACCACAAAGTGCGAGGCCGATGCATTACGCACTGTAAGCGTGACGTAATAGCGTTGTCCCGCTTTGAGTTGCTGGACTTCGTTACCCTCCAACGTAGTAACCTTGCGGGAAACTTCAAAACCGGCGTTTAGAGGCGTTGTATACGCGCGCGGAGTATACGTTTGCGCGAGCGTGTAGTAAAGTGTGCCTGTGCCCGTTTTAGCCAAGTTTACGCGGGCTTGGTTTCCGGTTGCGTAGGCCGTGCTAAACGGCACTTGGGTTGTTTCAAGTGCAAGCGTGCGACCGCGGAACGTGGTTTCTTGCACGGGGGTTGCGTTGAACGCAACGCGTGCGGTAAAGTCGGGCACTGGGTTTTCCATTTTCTTTTCGTACGTAGTTAACGCAGATAATACCGCCGCGTTTTCAGCCGTACTTTGCCAATGGCCTTGCGCGTTAAGCTGGGTGATTAACCACGACACCGCTTTGGGGGCTTGCTCAATAGGTTGTCCGGCATCCAACAACGCTTCCAAAGTAAGAGCCGTCGTGGAAACATCCGTTAGGTGCAACCACGGCATAGGCGACTTAGCGGTAAAGTACACATGCATGGGCGTATACGAAATATGATTTAACAACTGCTGGGCAAGTGTTTGTTTGATATAATCGGTACGTTGCGACACCACCGCCGCTTTTAACAAATACGCCACCGCCGGAAGCGGCAACACGCCGCGCCCGGCATACAAATTGTTAAACGCGGCAGATACATTTTTTCCGTATAAGGACAGCGCGTATAAACTCTGCGCGCGGGCCGTTTGTACTTCGGGCAACGCATACGTAAATGCGAGCGTTGTGTTTTTGGCAAACGCCGTCTCCAACCAATCGGCCGCACGGTTTAGTGCTTCTTGCGGCACGGTAAAGCCGGCTTGTTTGGCGCGGTAGGCCGTTTGCAACGCATACGCGGTAACGTACGGATCGGGTAATGACTCCTTCCAATACCCAAACCCGCCCGAGGGATGTTGATAAGCAGGCAGATTCGTCAGCACTTCCTGTGCTTGTTTTTTAAACGCGGCAACATCCCCAACGTGAAAATCTTGCACTAATTTTTCGCTTTCAATGACGGGGCTGATTTTGGAGAGTTGTTGCTCCAAACAATCGTACGGATACGTCGTCAAGTACATAAGCGCACCTTGCAAATTCAGTAGCGCCGTAGACGCAAGCGATACCGTAACTTGATTTTTTGCGCTGTCCAATAAATTTTCCGGCTTGGCAAGCAGTTCTTCTTGCGCACCCGCCGTAGCGTTGTAAGTGGCTAAGGTTTGCGGTTTTTCAACGGGCCGCACGGAAATATCCGCACGCACGCCGTCACTTTCCCCGTGCGCTTTTACGCTAAACGCCACTTGCGCAGTACCCGCTTGGGTGGCCTCACACGGCCAGGCAATTTCTTGCGCTTGACCCAGCGGCACGGTAATGGTTTTAGCCGCAATATCGGTAAGCCGCACACTGCCCACCGCTGCGGCTTGCACCGTTAAAACACCTTTTTTATCGGCGTAATTATACGCTACGGCCCGGCATGAGAATTTATCTCCCGGCCGCACGATTTTGGGCAAACTCGCCGTTACCATTAAGGGTTTAGATACGGTAATTTGCGTTTGGGCCGAGCCAAATTCTTGCGCGCGCACCGCAACAGCCATAATGCGAAAACGCGTCAAATTATCCGGCAGTTTAAATTTCACTTCCGCGCGGCCCTTAGCATCGGTTTGGACGCGTGCATTAAAATACGGCACGAACGAGAAACGGCTACGCAAATCAATACCGCCTAGTTTGGCAAAGTCAGACCCGCCCCCGCCGCGGCTTTCGCCTTTCTCGCCAAAGTTACGCTGACCGATCACGTACGGACGGTTAGCCGATGTAAACACAGATAACGGACGCGCGCCGTAAAACGTATCAAACGGGTCCGGCGTTTTATAATCGGTAAGAGCCAAGACGCCCTCGTCAACCACAAAAAGCGCGACTTGTGCCGGCACGCCTTTGCGGCCCAATTTGGTAGAAAGTTTAACCGTTACCTCGTCGCCGGGGCGATACTCTTTTTTGCGCGTATTGATTTCCACCGTCATCTTTTTGGTTTGCGGGGTTACTTTTAAATTGACGTAACCTGTTTTGCTTTGCGGTTTACCCAAATCAACGCCTTTATCGGTAATGGGCGCGGCGGTACGGCCTTTAACAAGCGTCACGCTGACAAACACGTTAGGCAAATAATTTTCTTTAATCGGCACTTCAATATAATCGGCTCCGCCTTTTACGGTGGTCAGCCATGTATCCAAAATGCCCTCGCGCTCCACGCTGACCAACGCTTGCGCCGTATCATAGGGAGACTTAATGTGTATGCGGGCGGTTTCGCCAACACGGTAATCGTTTTTATCTTGTTTTAAAGATAACAAATCGTCGTCTTTTTGCAACCACGCCGGACCGTCCTTACCGTAAACCATCACATCAAATCCGCCACGTACGGTGCGACCTTGCTCGTCGGTCGTAAGTAGCGTGATGTTGTACGTTCCGCTTTGCGGCGGTACAAAGTAAAATTCCGTTCCGTCCTCCCCTACGGTCAACATTTGGGACGGCAGCTCAACTTCTTCTTTATTGCTGACCCACTCCAACCGGCCCGCGAGCCCCACTTTACGTACGCTATGCCACTCTACCCGTTTAATTTGCACCGTTACGTTAGCCGGGGCTTGCGTACGTTTGCCTTCCGGCGTTACGGCCACGATACGCGCCGTAACCGGGCTACCTTCGCGAAAATAACCGTCCGCCGGTTTAGCACCTAAATAAAATGAGGCCGGGTGCAACATGACCGCTTTGCGGGCGAATAAATCTTGCTTGGCGGGCGACTGGACACCAACTTCGGCAAATATCCGCACCGGGCCGGCTACCTGTGGCAAAGACGCGGCAAAGGACGTGACGCCTTTGTCATCCGTAGTTTGCGTGGCACCGGCAAGCTGTTTACCGTTTTCTTTATATTCGTTTTCGCGCAGAAAATACGGCACGAACGTATAATTATCGTAACCGTCTAATTCCAACCACGCCATTTCGCGGCGAAGTGTCCATTTGGCAGGCGCGTTGCCTAACGGGGCACCGGACTGGTAATTAGCCGCCGCCGTAAAACGGGCTTCTTCTCCGCCAATGTAATTGGACTTAGCGGCTTGCATAGTTACGTTAAATTCTGCCGCTTTTACGCTATCTACCTTAAATGACGCATACGTAGAAGACGGGTCACTCTCGCCTTTGAGTTGCGGCGTAAAAATTACGTCCCAATCGCCGGTGTGCGCGGTAGCGGGAATTTCAAACGATTTTTCAAATGTACCCCATTTGTCATCGGTAGTAACAGTTTGCGAAAACACATCCGTACCTGCTCCGTCGCGGATGACCAATTTACCCGTTAAAGCGGTAGGCACGTTTAACGTGCCGCCTTTTAAATGGCGCACAATCGCCGATACGTGCACCGTCTCGCCGGGGCGGTAGATACCGCGTTCGGTAAATAAAAAGGTACGCCACGCTTCTTGTTGCGGATTGTAGGTATAACTAATATTAAAACGCCACGGCTCTAGCCCGTCGTCCAGTTCCGTGCTGATAAAACCGTCGCCGCCCGCGCTGGAGACAAACGCGTAGAGTTTAGGGGCTCCCCACGAAGGCACCTGTGTGTCTAACTGGTTCCAACCCGGCGCGCGGGCCAGTCCGTTCATATCGGTAGAGCCGGACCATAAAATAGTGTTGGTCCTATCGCGCAGTTCTACGGTCAAATTAGCCATGGGCTCGCCGGTTTCTAACGAAGTGGCCCACAGTAAAATATTTTCCGCAGACACTTTAAAGGTAAGTCCTACATCGGTCAAGTTATCCGTAGACGACACCCAACACGGCTCACCATTACGCGTGATTTTAAGTTGGCTAAATATCAAACTGTCTTGCGCGGTGGGCGAGAAACGTGCCAAATCTAAATACGTTTTGACCGTTTTGTCTTTGATATCTTTAAAAGTATACGATCCGCTAAAAGTGGTATCCGCGAGCGGTTTTTCGGCACAGTAGGCATTATCACTGGCGGTTAAAAATGGAATATAATTTTCTTTGTTAAACCGGGCCGTCCGCACGGTCAGTTGCGGCGTGTTCATCAGTTCTATGGGTAGCCGCGGCGGTAAGTAACTCTCTAACACGCCATACCCGCCGGAAAAATCTACCGCCGGGCAATAGCCGTTATTTGTAACGGTAAACGTGTAATCTTTCCCCAAGCGCGAGCCGTAAATATCGGTTAAATTTTTATCCAGCGTTACAGTAACCGTTTGGCCCGGTTTTAATTCTAAAAAAGACAAAGGCGTATTAAAAAATGCTACGCCTGTTTTTTGTTCTTGCTCTGTAAGCGTATAGCGCGAGGTAATATGACGTTTGGCAGAAGCAGATAATTTATCAAACGGCAAGATAACTTCTTCGCGCCCAAGCGCGTCTTGCTCTTCGGCGGAAAGGGTACGTTTGGCGGTGGCGGGCGTAACGGTGGCGGCCTCGCTCAAATTACGCAAACGCACCGGAGAAGAAAACCGCACCTGCGGCACAAAGGGCAAACAACCCGTTTGCACCGTACCCAGTACCGCTAAATCAGGCGACGTAACAAAAGTGGACGCATGCGCTTTGGCCAGCCCTAACGAGCCCGACTCGCCCCGCAAACCCTGTTCCAACATAAACGTATAGATAGTACCCGGTTGCAATTTTTGGGCAGGCGTAAAAGCAAGGGCATATTTTTCAGACGGCAAATAAAAGAAATGTTTTTCATATTCTTCGCCGGTTATTTCCCGCGCGGACAACGCAATATGCTCGCCCGACGGAGTGATTAAATAGGCGTGTTTACCCACGTTAGCCACGTTCATCAACACATTAAAACCCGCATACAAGGTGGGAGTTAAAGACAGCCAATGCTCGTTAGCTTGCGGATAGATTTGACGCACCTGCGGACGAATAGACGTAAACGAAAATGTATACGGTGCGGCTAATTTCGCCCCGGACACTTCCGAGCCAAAACCGCGGTTAATTTTGACGGTAAACGCCGTAGCTACGGGCCAAGGTTGTTTGGGCTCAAACACAAGGGTTTGCGTGCCTGAATAGCGGCATACACCTTCTACGGCCGGGGTAATATGTAAGGGACAATCTGACGAAGAAAGTGCGCTTTGTTCGCCCAGCGCCACGACGGGTTGGTTAAACGAAACACTGATAGTTTGACGGCCAAAATCGTTTAGGGCTCCTTTAGGGGTGGCAGACAATACTTTAAGTGGAGCGGCTTGAAGCAGAACAGAGCAAAAGATAAATGTGACTGACGTAATAAAACGACGCATAAGATACCTCCTTAGGATATAGTTGTATTTTATCATATTAGGACGTAAGAAAACGGTTTTGCCGCAAAAAAATCCCCCCGGGCAAAAACCCGGAGGGATCAGAAAAAACAACTTTTTTATTGGTACAGACATTTGTATTTATACTTCTTACCAATGGAGTTACAAGTGCCCGGCCAAACACCAAACACTTTCGGCACGAGAACGACGTTCTCCACCCAGCGTTCTTCGCCGTTACGGCTGGAGTTACATTCCGGTATGTTTTCTGTCCTCATATGACCGGCTACTCCCACGACGAAATCAACGAAGTTTACTCCCGAGCCGGCGTAGGAAACGCTGATATCCGCCCGAATCATATCGTTCAAGGCCGTTCGGCCAGCGCCCGACGGTAATTGATTTTTGCGTTGCATTTTACTTGCACCCAGCGATACGACCACACCGTTATTACTCATACCGATCGGAAACGAGGCCGCATCTCCAAAGGACAACAGCGTGCATTTCGTATCTGTTTGCAAACCGGGATGATAGCCACCGAAAATACCCGTCCATCCTTCGTTCCACCACACCCAACGCGAAACATAATCATTGTCGGCTTTGCCTTGGTACACCCATTTCCACGACGGATCTTGCTCACAACCACTTGTGTTTAAGTTGGTGGGGGTGTCGCTTAATGACCCATCCGCTTTAATATACATAACGTGCTCTTGCGGCTCGCCGTTTACGCAGTGAATCTGACGCAAAATATTATAATACGCATAACCGTGCGATCCTGAAGGGCAATCGGCCGGTAGGGTATCTCTTCCCACCGTACCGTCTTGACAAATAGGTTTACACTGCGTGCCGTCTGCTTTGTCGCCAAAGCCCAACACATACTCTGCCCGCGGAGTAACACCACTGTCATTAACTTTACGTTTAATCCACTTTAGGTCGCACTTAGTCAAATCTAATCCGGGCGAGGCCGTATATGAGGAGGCCATCGTCGCTGTAAATTGCATATTATCACGAACCGGAGGCGGAATAACGACATTGCCCAGTTCAAACCCCTGTATCGTTTCACCGCCGACCAAATCCACCGGTTTAGCGTAATCTGCCGCTGTTTTTGCCACCTCTAACGTACCGGAAATGGACATCTTGCGGGCGGACGCAATTAAGTTGTTATTCGCTACCAACCGGTTAATAAACGAATCTCCGGCAGATAAACCTGAAAAATCTAACGTACCCCCCTTGACCTCTACGGGTATCGTTCCGGTAGGATACGAGTTACTATTAAACTGGTAACCGTGCCCCAACGTGTTAGTCTGGCGAAACGTTGCGCTAGGCATACTCATCCCGTTGTATGAAACATCCACAATGCTAACAGGCGAAGAAAGAGACGCAAGCGTAAACGGACGAGAACTGCTCATCGTTACGGTTCCCCCTTCCGACACCCCGACGGGCATAGCCACCTCTGCGTAAGAATAATCATATTCAGTGCAGTTGCCTTCGCTGTCGCTGTGCAAACATGCACACCATTTGTTACAACTGCCGTTAGCGGCGGTTCCCTCACAAGGGCTACCTGTATTGGTAGACTGCCAACTATTACACTGACAACTACCGTCCTCTTTTAAGGGCCAGCACACCTTTTGCGTACCGTCTGTGATAGCCAAATTGGCCTTACCGCCGATCTCCAAATTGGTGGCTTGCAATCCGCCTCTAAGCGTGGCAGAGCCGGAAACTTTTAATTTTTCAAAATTTCCTAAGCGCGACGGATTGAAACTGACGGAAGAAACAGTCTCTTGCGCAGATACCGTCACAGCGGCAAGTAAAAATGCAACTACTATCCAAGTGTTTTTCATAATACACTCCACACGATAAAATCACTTATATTTTAACGAAACACATAATTCCTTCTCTATAAGTTTACAAGAAAAATCGTAAAAAAACAAGGGGTAAACCGAAAACGGCGTTTTTGATAAAATATATAGTAGTACGTGTGAAAAACAAAATTATGTCAAATCCGAATAACCCGTTTAAAGATAAATCTTTATCTACGCTACTGGTCCGCTTTTCCGCGCCGGCGGTGGCGGGTATGTTTGCTAATGCTTTATACAACATTATTTCACGTATTTACGTCGGGCAAGATGTAGGAGCCGCAGGACTGGCGGGTATAACCTTGCTGTTCCCGCTCGGGCTGATTTATATGGGGTTTAGTGCGCTTATCGGCGTGGGCAGTAACGCGCTTTTCTCTATCCGCTTAGGCGAACACCAAACCGAAGAAGCCCGCCGTATTTTAGGAAACGGGTTTATTTTGCTTACCATGGTTTCCTCTGCATTGACGGTGCTAAGTTATATGTATTTGGACCCGATCTTGGCCTTGCTCGGTGCCGACAGCGAAGTTTTACCGCTTGCCCGTGCGTATGCGCAAGTGGTTTTCCCCGGGTATTTGTTGTTTGGAATCGGAGCGGGAATGAATCATTTTATCCGATCCTCGGGCCGACCCAAAACGGCTATGGCCACGCAACTGATCGGCGCATTTATCAACTTAGTATTTGGGCCGCTGTTTATTTTTACGTTTCATTGGGGCATACGCGGTGCAGCGGCCGCAACAGTGCTGGGCCAACTGATTTCGTTTATATGGGTCATGTATTTTTTCCTGTGCGGAAATACGATGTACCGCTTGCGGCTTGTTTATTGCAAAGTTAAAAAACGCATTGTATTGGGATGTTTGGCAATCGGGTTTTCGCAATTTGCGTTTCAGTTAGCGTCCAGCGTGCTTAATTTCATTTTAAATCATGCACTCCTCAAATACGGCGGAAATGTAGCCGTATCGGCAATGGGTATTGCTATTAGTGTTAATACGCTTGTACTGATGCCGCTACTGGGCATTTCGCAAGGGGCGCAACCGCTTATCGGCTACAATTACGGGGCGCGTAAATATAAAACGGCTATCCAAACGCTCAAAATGGCACTGCGTTGGAGTATGTGGATAACCACGACGGGTTTTGTAATTCTTGAACTGTTTGCCGTGCCGATTGCCGCCGTGTTTAACTCTACCGATACCGCCCTTGTAGCGATGGCTTCGCGCACGATACGTATTTTGAATTTTCTATTGCCTATTTTACCGTTGCAAGTAATGGCAACCAGTTTCTTCCAAGCAATCAACCAACCCGTAAAAGCGGCGTTTTTGAGTTTATCACGCCAAGTGTTACTGGTCATCCCGCTTGTGCTGATACTGCCGCTGTTCTTTAAACTGTCCGGCGTATTTTACGCACCCGTGGTGGCAGATTTAATTGCTACGCTGGTAGCTGTCTATATGTTACATACCTTCTTTGCCAAACATGATCTGCGTCTGTTTGGCAAATCAAAAGAGAATTAGTTACTCAAATAATGGCACCCGATAGAGCGTTTATTGCGAAGCGCCGCATACGTGATAAGTAGCGCTGTTTGCGTGCCGTTGCGTAGGTCCAACAATTCTTGGCACAAGGCCGCGCCTTTGTAAAAAGCGTTAATTTCGTTTTGTAAGTGGCGCAAGATTTTTTCCGCACGGCTCAAATGCGTAGCACTACGCATCAGCCCTACGTAGTTCCACATCGTACTGCGCAAAGTAGATAAATCTTGCTTAATTAAATTAAGGTCCGGTTTTTCTGACGGTAACACCCAATCTTTAGGGGTAGGGATACGGAAATTTTCGCTGGCTAATTCTTCCGCATCCGCGCGCGCGCACAGGTAACCCATGGCTACGGCTTCTAATAAAGAAGTGCTGGCTAAGCGGTTAGCCCCGTGATAACCGGTACAAGCCGTTTCACCGATAGCGTTTAAGTGGCGGATATTGGTGCGACCGTCCGGCGTTGCGTACACACCGCCGCAAAAATAATGGGCCGCCGGTACAACGGGAACGGGCTGTTTGGTTAAATCAAACCCTTCTTCCAAACATTTTTGGTAAATAGCCGGGAAACGGTCTTTTGTTTCTTGCGCGGGGCGGTGGGAAATATCCAAATACACACAATCGTGCGAGGTATTTAACCGCTCTTGTTCAATAGCGCGCGCGACCACATCACGCGGGGCCAAATCTTTTAATTCGTGGTAACGCGCCATAAACGCTTCGCCTTTTACGTTGCGTAAAATGGCCCCCTCTCCGCGCAAGGCCTCGGATAAAAGAAAACTTTTCCCTTTAGCAAATACGGTGGGATGAAATTGTACATACTCCATATTCATCACACGCGCGCCGACGCGGTACGCCATCGCAATTCCGTGCCCGTACGAGTGGGCGGCGTTTGTTGTGTGGCGGTAAATTTGACCGACGCCCCCCGTAGCTAAAATAGTTTTTTTAGCCGTTACGGCAAACACTTCGCCCGTTTGGTTATCCAACACGTACGCGCCGAACACCGTGAGCGGTTCGTAACGGTCCATAATGTCGGTAGAACTGTGCGAAAAAGTAAGCAAATCAATCGCCGCGCAATTTTCCTGTACTGTAATAAGCGGATTTTTACGTACCGACGCTTGCAACGCGGAAAGTAATGCATGCCCGGTGGTATCTTTGGAATAAATAATGCGGTTTTTGCGGTGCGCGCCCTCGCGCGTAAAACGTAAGGCGTGGTGTTCATCACGGTCAAAATTAACATCCAAATCGTTTAAGAAAATTTCTTCCACCGCTTTGCAACCGGCCACGGACAACTCCCGTACGGCACGCTCGTTACAAAGTCCGGCGGTAGCCATACGCACGTCTTGCAATAAATCATCTAATTGCAAATTGGGCTCATACACAATACCGCCTTGGGCCAAATCGCTATTGGTGCGGGCCATTTCCCCACAACAAAGCACCAACGTATGCAAGCCCTTTTTAGCGGCCTGATGCGCATACACACAGCCGGCAAGTCCGGCCCCTACCACCAAACAATCGGTATGAATTACTTTCATAACTATATTCTACAAAAAAAGACCCTTTGGCAAACAATCGCCAAAGGGACTTAAAAAAGCACAAATTGCGTTTACGGTTTATAGTAACACGTATAGGAACCGCACGTCTCCGTAGAGGTATATCCGGCCGACACACACAAATCTTTCCCGGCATTGGTCAGGCCGACACAGCGGGGCGTTTTAGTTTTGTTACTGCCAAAATCGCTGGAGTAAACACGCATGGCAATATCGCCCTGCGTAGCCCCTTTCATACGTTTGGCTTCTACATATTGGTCAATGTTTGACGTGCTGGGTTTAACAATCGTGGTTTCAAAATATTTTGTTTTTACACAATAGTCTGAAGCCGTCGTACAAGCCCGCTGGTTTGCAAACGAAATATCCAGCTGGCTAATTTTAGGACGGTAATTGTTGGCATTACTGGAGGGAAAGCGGTCTGCATAATCGCGGTTGACCGCTTCCATGACGGCCGTGGCCGCCAGTAAACCGTCGGAAATACGGCTACGTTCTACCGCTTTTTTATACGAGCCCGATGCCATGGCAGACATCACCGCTATAATAATCACAACCGCCATGAGTTCTGTTAAAGTAAAACCGGCATTGAAAAAACGAGGTGTGTGTAACATAATTAAATTCTCCTAAAAGTTTATATTTTTATTATATCCTTTTTTGCGGAACTTGCAATACGTAAAAAATTTGAAAAAATCACCCAAAACCGATATACTAAATAATAAGGAGTGTAACAAATATGAAAAAAAACAAATTAGGTTTTACGTTAATTGAGTTGTTAGCCGTAGTATTGATTATTGGGATTATGACGTCTATTGCCCTGCCGCAATACCGCCGCTCCATTTCCCGCGCGGAGGCCATGGAAGCCATGGTCAACTTGCGCACTATTTTTGATTCGGCCAAACGTTATAAATCGGCCCATTCCGAAGTCCCTATGAAATTAAACGGGTTAGATATCTCGTTTTTTGACGCCACTAACGACAATGCCGCCACGTTTGATATCGGACGTTTTCGCTATACGTTTTCCGGCACACACATTACCGCGTGCCGTATTTCTGCGCAAATTGATTACTGTTTCAAGTTCTATTACAATTTGAACGGCGAAAAAGATGTGCTAACCTGCAAAACAGATCACCCGGACGGTAAATACGGTTGGCTGTGCGAAGCGATTGGTACCTATCAAGTACCAAACAGCGCTAACGAATATTACATTGACAAGAAAAAACCCGAATAACCATAGCGTTATTTTTTACGGACGGCGCGGCTTTTTAAAGTTGCGCCGTTTTTTATGGGACGGCATGGAAAATCTGGCGGCGCGTTGCTGTTTACGAAGTGTTTTTTTGCTTGCGCCTACTTTTACAATATGAAACGGGGCAGCGGGTTTTTCTTCTAACACGCGTGCGGCCTTAACGGCTTTTTGAAAAGTTTTAATTTTTTTAGGGGTAGATTTTTGTGTCTGGCGGGCTTTTTGCAGTTCCTCGCCTTGCGGCAAATATACTTCGCCCGATTGTAATAATTCTTTGGCGCGCTGGGTGGCTTTAGACGGGACAATTTTACGACGGCGGTTTTTGTCGTGCGCGGCTCCTTCTTCTTGGGCTATAAATTTGGGAGCGGGCAAGGGCTCAATTGTTTTTTGCACCACTTTAACGGGGGAAGAAAATTTTGTTACTTGGCAAATAGCCGCCCATTTTTCTTCATCTCCGGCGATAAACGAAATGGAATTTCCCACCGCGCCCGCGCGGCCCGTGCGGCCGATACGGTGGATATAATCTTCGGGCGATTGCGGCAAATCGTAATTGATGACGTGGGCGATATGCGGCACGTCAATTCCGCGCGCGGCTACGTCGGTAGCAACCAACACGCGCACGGTTTGATTACGGAAAAATTCCAACACTTGGCGACGGCGGTTTTGGCGCAAATCGCCGTGGAGCGCGTTGCATTTTTGACCGTATAATTTAAGTTGTTTGGCCAACCGTTCCGCACCGTGTTTGGTGCGTGTAAAAATCAGCACCGAGCCGGCCCGCGTGTTTAACTCGTGAAGTAACTGCGGCAATTTCTCGCGGATGGCCACGCGCACGATTTCCTGCAACACAAATTCTGCCGGTTTAACGACCGAGCCGATTTGTACGCGCACGGGGTTGTTTAAAAATTCTTGCGCCAGTTGTTTTACTTCATCGGGCAACGTAGCCGAAAAAAGTAACGTGTGGCGCGGCGCGGGTAATGCGTGGACAATGCGGCGCATATCGTCAATAAATCCCATGTCCAACATGCGGTCGGTTTCGTCTAAAATAAGTGTATGTGTTTTACGAAAATCAATGCTCTTGTGTTGCAGGTGGTCTATCACGCGCCCGGGAGTTGCCACAATCACACGCGGGTGGCGGCGCAAATCTGCAAATTGTTTGTGGATATTATCCCCCCCGATAATCAGCGCGGCCGGAAGATTTTGCCCGTCGGTAATTTTTTGCCACTCTTCAAAAGTTTGTTGGGCCAGTTCACGCGTAGGCGATAAAATAAGCGCGTTTGAGTCCGGGCGCACCCATAAACGTGCGGCAAGCGGCAGTAAAAACGCCAGCGTTTTGCCCGTTCCGGTTTGTGCCGTGGCAAGCGTGTCGCGCCCGGCTAATATGTCCGGGATGGCGGCTGCTTGCACGTCGGTAGGTGTTTTAATACCTTGCCGGGCCAGTGCGCTTTGTAAAAAATTGGGCAACCGGGAAAAAATATTCATATTAACTTTTGAGAGCTTGCTCGCACTCCTCGTTTAAGCGTAACCACTCTTCCTCTACGTCTTTAATTTGCGCGTTGAGTAGCGCCAGTTCAATACTGCTGTCTGCCGAATAGGCCTGAACTAATTGTTCTTCTAACACCTGTTTGCGCGCGGTCAGCTTGGCCAGTTTTTCATCTAGCGCGCGAATTTCTTTTTTTAAAGGTGCTACACGCGCCCGGCGGGCGGCGGCCTCTTTGCGGGCCAGTTCTTTGGAGGTCATTTTGTCGCTGGCCAAATCGTTGCGGTCGTTATTTTTTAAGAGTTGCGCTTTGTAATCATCTAGGTCGCCCATAAAGTTTTGGCACGTGCCGCGCCGCACAATCCACAACGTATCGCACGTGAGTTCTATTACGTGCAAATCGTGCGTGATAAGCACCACCGCACCGGTATATTCGTTTAACGCTTCTAATAATGCTTGGCGCGATTGCAAATCTAAGTGGTTGGTCGGCTCGTCCAAAATCAGCAAGTGCGGCGCGTCTTTGGTAATAAGGGCAAGTAACAGGCGCGATTTTTCGCCGCCGGAAAGTTGCCCGATCAGCGTATCTGACTTGGCTTTATTTAACCCAAACGCACCTAATTGCGCGCGGATTTGCGTTTCAGTAGCAAGGGGCATAACGGCGGAAAGTTGCTCGTACGGTGTTTTTTCTACGTCTAATTCTTCCGTTTGGTGTTGGGAAAAATAGGCAATTTTCATTTTTTTAGCCAACGTCATTTTTCCGCTCATCAAAAGTAAACGGTGTGACAAAATTTTAGCCAGCGTAGATTTTCCGTTTCCGTTTGCACCCAGTAGCGCGATGCGGTCGTCGGGCTCAATGCGTAAATTTAAGTTTTCAAGCACGGGTTTATCGTCATATCCCGCCACACCGCCTTCAATAGTAACGAGTGCATTTTGCAGACGCTCCGGCGAAGGAAACTCAAAATGCGCTTCCGGGTCTTTGGGGATTTGCGGCGCGGCGCCTAATTTTTCAATCATTTTAATGCGGCTTTGCGCCTGCTTGGCTTTGGTGGCTTTGTAGCGGAAACGGTCCACGAACGATTGCAAATGTGCCACTACGCGCTCGTGCTTGGCGGCGGCGAGTTTGGCCCCCTCTATGGCGGCGGCACGGGTGCGCTCGTAGGTGTCGTAATTGCCGTTATAAAGTTTTAATTGGGTGTCTTCCACGTGGATGATTTTATCGCACAGCCGGTTTAAAATGTGGCGGTCGTGGCTGATGATAAAAATAGTTTTGTCTAAACGGGTGAGATAATTTTCCAGCCACAGGGCCGTTTCCAAATCTAGGTGGTTGGTGGGCTCGTCTAAAAGTAGGCAGTTAGACGGCGCATACAGGGTGGCGGCTAAATTGGCGCGCACTTGCCACCCGCCGGAAAACTCTTTCAAAGGACGGTTAAAATCTGCGTTTAAAAACCCGAGCCCGCTTAAAATAGCACTGGCGCGCGCTTGTGCGCTGTGTGCGCCCAAAAACTCCAATTTATCAAATACTTCGGCCATGCGCTCGCCGGAAATATCCGGGTTTTCCAATTCTTTTTCAAGGCGGGTAAGTTCTTTATCGGCGGCCAATACATAAGGCAGTAGCGGCACGGACGGGTCGGCAATATCCTGTGCCACAGAGGCAATTTGCGTACTGTGCGAAATAACGATCTTGCCGCCGTCGGGTGAAAATTTCCCTTCAATCAGTTTAAATAGCGTACTCTTGCCGCACCCGTTCGGGCCGACAAGTCCCACCTTCTGCCCGTCTTGAATCATGACAGATGTATCTTCAAACAGGGTACGCAAACCAAAGTGAAAGGAAAGATTTTGAATATCAATCATTATGTATATTTTACTAAATTTGCCGTATATTTTCCGACGGGAAACTGCCTGTTTGCTTTTTGCCCGACGGAAAAACAAAAAACCATTTTGGGGGCAGGTTTTACTTGCCCTATACAAATTTGACTTTTGGCGAAATTTGATAAAATAAGGCAGGAGTTTTTATGACCCGCGATTTACTATCCCTTGATTTTTACGGCAACGAAATTATCGCCGTCTTACTTACGCAAGACGACGAAACCGATACGTTGCGCGTTCGTCACGCGTGGCGCAAGCCGTGCAAGGCCTTTGCGGGCGCTTTCGTGCTTGATAAAGAAGCCGCCCAACGCGAATTAACCGCCGTATTTGACGAAATGGCCGAACATACCGACGGGGCACTATCGGTAATTATTGGGGTGCGGGGTAATTTTTTATCGTTTAAACGCGCCAGCGGGTTTGAATCGGTTTCCACACGAAACCGCATTATCGGCACGCACGAAATTGAAGCCGCGTTGCACAACTCTATCCCCACCACGTTAAGCGACACGCTGGACGTTATAGATGTATTGCCGCAATCTTACACCATTGACGGCAACACAGGCATTGTTAATCCGCGGGGGCTTGTCGGTTTTACCTTAGAGGTGGAAACTTTTTTGACGCTTGCTCTGTCCACCCATTTGCAAAATTTAACCAACGTGTTTCAAGCGTGCGAGTGCGGCGAATTTCAAATTTTACCGTCTGTTATCGCGCAAGGCGACCAACTGCTCACTTCGCCGGAAAAAGAGTCCGGCGCGCTGTTGTTGGACATTGGGCAAAGCCGTACGTCTGCGGTGATGTATCACAAAGGGGCCCTCGTGGAAGCGTGGGAACTGCCCTTTGGGCAAAACCGGTTAGCCCAGGCCGTGGCCGATTTATTACAAAACGACGTAGAAACCGCTTTAGACGTATTAAAAACCTATGAGCCCGGCACGGACGAAATCATTGATGACGTATTGGACGAAGCCAATTTAAAATTGTTGCAAGCGTTAAAAAAAGAGCTGTTACAATCACTTATTTATTTGCAACATCCGTCCACCCAACTGGTGCTGTGCGGGGCGGCGGCTGATAAAAAATTACTTAAAGTGTGTAAAAAAGTATTTGGCGCGCGCAAGGTGCGTCTATCGGCGGCGGATGAACTGCTTACAGACGCCGGGGAAGCCAACTCCCCCATCTATTCCGGTGCATTAGCGGTGGCCACACACGCGCTTTCACGCGAAGTGCAAGACCTAGGTATCACACAAGAAAAACCCGCCGGACTACTGGACGGGTTGTTAGATAAACTCGGGCTTAACGAGTTGTTTTAGAATTTATAGACTTTATACGTATTGGCTCCTGTTCCGGAACTCGCATCGTGCGTCGTTTTGTGCGTTACATTTTTGCAGAGTTGATTGGCGTGGGCATCTTCCGTTTTGGCATAGCAAGACATACCACCCCCCGTTGGAGATTGACTATAATCTTGACTCGTGTGAACATAAAACCCTATTAGTGCTATACCCGTTAATCTACTATCTTCCGCTTGAATTAAATGCGGATATAAATCAATGCGCCATCCGTCCGGTGAAGATATTACACTATGATAACTCTCTGTGTTCACCGTTCCCTGAAAAGTAACGGATAAATTATCCCAATCATTTGTATAAGACCCATTTGCCATATAATATACTTCTTGCGCGTCCATAGCACTTTTTGTCATAGTTACCAAATTAGACAGCCGCGCTTTGTCTACCGCCAGACGATATTGCGGCAACGCCACCGCCGCGAGGATACCGATGATGAGCACAACGACCAGTAATTCAATAAGCGTAAATGCTTTGTTGTTGTCGTTAAAAATAAAATTGTCATTCCGTACTTGATACGGAATCTCACCTCTTTCTAAAACAGCAACAAGGTGAGATCCTGAATCAAGTTCAGGATGACGTCCTTTTTTATTTTCCTTTAAATAACTTTTACAACATCTTTCTTTTTGCATACAAATTCCTCCTTTTTATCATTACATAAAATGTAGCAAAAAAAAAAAACGATGTCAAGTTTTTTCCGCTTTTCTGACGGCAGAAAAGCTAGCAAAAGACCGCCGTCCACGCTAGTAAAAAGCAGTTAAAACAGGAAAATTTTTCAAACTCACTTCGTTCAAACATGAAAAATTTTTACCTGTTTTAACGCTTTTTAACAGCTCGCTATCGGACGGAGATAAAAAACTAAAATCTTTTTGCTACAATACTACTATGGTGATACTCAATAAATCGTTACTGCCAATAAGCACGTTTGCCTGTGGCCCGGCCCAAGCACTAGCCGAGTTGCGCCCTATACCGCTAGCCGGTACGCAGTTTGAACGCAACCACCGCGCGGCGGATATCGTAGCAAACATCTACCAAAAATCGGCGGAAGAATTAAAAAAACTATTTGAGCTGTCCGACGAGTACACCGTGTGTTTTTTCCCCGGTGGGGCTAACGCCGCCATGGACGCCGTGCTGTGGAGTTTAACCAAAGATACGCTTAGCGGACTGGCGTTTGGGGAATTTTCCAACCGCTGGGCACGCACCATGGCAGCACGCTTACCCGGCGTAAAAAGCACGGTGCGGTTTACACAAGAAGGCGAATTTTTTCCTAAAGAAGAACCCGATTACAACGCCAGTTTACTCGTGCTAACGCCCAACGAAACCTCTACCGGCGTGCAAATTCCCAACGATTATTTAGCGCACATTTGGAAATCGCGCGGGAAAGATACACTCGTGGCGTGGGATACCACTTCATGCGCGGGCGGGCGGCTACTGCCGAACAATCAATTTGATGTGATGTTATTTTCTTTGCAAAAATGTTTCGGAGCGATGGGCGGCACGTGCGTACTTTTTATCAACCAAAAAGCGCAAGCACGTTTGGCGCAAACGGTCGCGTTGCGGAATATTCCCTATACGTTAGATTTGGCACGCGCCGTGGAACAAGCGCGCAAATTTCAAACCGTTAATACGCCCAACACGACGGCCATTTGGATGTGTTACCGGGCCGCAAATTGGATGAACGAACACGGCGGACTGGCCGCCATGGATACGCTATGCCGCGAACACGCCGCGTGGCTGACCCATTGGGCATTTGGTACCGATTACATTAAACCGTTAATAACCGACGAAAATTTACGTTCTTATACAACGCTTACCTTGCAACTTACCGACCCGCAACTCTCAGCCGACGACATCAACCGCGCCCTAGCCGCTAGCGGACTAGCCAATTTGCAAGACGGTTTAAAACGCCACCCTTACGCGCCGGAAAATACGTTACGCGTGGCGTGTTTCCCGTTTGTGGATACCGAGGGTGTAAACGAATATAAAAAATTAACTGCCGCACTGGATGAAACCGTGCGGCAGTTACGCAAAAACCAAAACTAATTAGCGATAGTAGGTTGTGTTAAAATCAACGATTTGTTGGGCTTGTTCAACCGTAATGCCATATTTTTCCGTTAATTCTTCCACATTGTACGAACGGACGTAATCGCCCGCACCCGCGATAAAGAGCAGGTATTTCGTACGCAGTTGATCTACCGAGGTTACTTTATCCCAACCGGTGGGTATGGGCATCTTAAAGAAATGTTTCCATAAACCGGCGGCCATATCTTTATCTTGCGCATACAACTGATTATATTGCTTAGCAAGATCTGCCAATAATTCAACAATTTGTTTGGCGTTTTTAGATTTCATTAAGTAAACTTCTTTTCTTAATGTTTTCTCGGCATCCATAAAATAGCCCGGCAATTGTATTTCTCGGGCATGTGCTACACGAATTACCTCTTCGGGTAACGTATAAAATTTAACGAGATACTCCACCAACGTCAACGCCGGATTATTATGATTATCCGGCACGTAATTATCAAAAATTTCAATTAAACTGTTCCCGCGATACGTGTTCCACGGTACGGCCAACGGCCCGTTGAGTCTTTTGGCTAACGCCCGGTTTTCTTCGGGAGAGTTCGCCAAAAATACTTTATCATAGCCCGTTAAAAAATCCAACGCTTGCATGAGCGCGGCCGTGTCTTGCCCGGGATTTTTTATTCCTTCAAAAGCTTTCACACATTGGGTCAACGGATCAACAGCTTGTTGTTGGTGTGCAACTTCCCGTTGAACGGCCTCTTGTAAGCCCGGCACTTGCGCTCCGGCAAATACACTGCATGCAATCAAAGCGACTACACCCGCTCCAAATTTTTTGGTTAGAAACATCGTTACGCCTCCACATAGAAATTAACTTCTTACCTTTATACTATAAACAATAAACCCCAACGCCACAAGGGTCATTGAGCCCAGGTAATGTTGGGTCTTTAGACCCAGAAAATTATTTTAGGAAAGTTCTTCGTCGCGCACGATATAGCCAAACTTCTCTAACAACTCGCTGTTGTTGCGCCAACCCGGGGATACCACTACGTTAAGTTCCACCCGGCACGGACGGCCTAAAAATTCTTCCACCCGTTTTTGTGCGCGGGTACGGAGTTGGGCGATCATCTTGCCGCCTTTGCCGATAACAATGGGTTTTTGGCTTTCGCGCTCCACGTGAATAGTGGCGCGGATGAAATTTTTATCCCCCAAATTTTCCGTAAATTTTTCCACTTCTACGTAGGTACTGTACGGAATTTCTTTTTGATAGAGCAGAAAAATTTGCTCGCGGATAAATTCTGCCGCGTAAAACCGTTCCCAGCGGTCGGTCCATTGGCCGGGCGGGAAATACGCCGGGCTGACGGGCAACACCGCTGCCACGGCGGTTTGCAATTTATCCACATTCACGCCTTTTTGCGCGCTGATACGGAATTTTTTGGCAATTTTAAGTTCGCTTGTAATTTGTTTTTCAAGCGCGTCTAATTGCGAAGGATCTTTCACAGCATCAATTTTATTTAAGACGAGAAAAATAGGACAATACACTTTTTTTAATTTTTCAATAAGCGGCGCGTTAAGTGCGTAATCGGCGGTAGCATCCACCATAAAAAGCACCACGTCGGCCTCTTCGCTTACGGCCCGGTCCACGCACGACACCATGGTTTGCTGGAGTTTATATTCGGGTCTCAAAAAACCGGGCGTGTCCACAAAAACAATTTGGTAGTTTTCCCCCTCGCAAATCGCCAAAATGTTTTGGCGCGTCGTCTGAGGTTTATAAGTAACAGCCGATAAAAGCCCGCCCGCCAGTTGGTTAAGCAAGGTTGATTTACCCGCGTTAGGCAGTCCGCACAAAACAGCAAAACCGCTTTTGAAGTTGGTGTTATCCATACGTTTATTGTACTTATTTTAAGCGGTCCGCGCTATACGAAAATCACGGCGTGATATAACTGTCTAAAATCTGTGAAACGAAAAATGCGTGGTAATTGTTGCGTTGTCGGTCATACCATAATTCTTGTATGGCCGGGTTTAATTTTTCCGCACTCATCAAGCGCGCGTAAATCACGCTACATTCCAAGTGCATACCGGGCACGTCCAACACGGGCGTAGTGATTTTATGCGCGGGCCGCGTAGCTAGCCCGGTCAGGGCCAGTTTATCTACGTTCCTACCCGACGACTGGCCAAATACTTCAGCCGCTTTGGACAAATCGGTATACGGAAACGTAACGGTAAATTCACGCGTTTTTTCTATGAGTTTGTAACTATACCGGCTTTTGCGTACCATGGCCACATACACAGGCAACTTCCACATCACGCCGATTGCGCCCCACGCCGTGACCATGATATTTGTTTTTCCGGCGCGGTGCGTGGTCAAAAAAGCAGTTTTAGATAAAATTTCCAAATTTTTACTTGCGTTAAAATTAAACGGTACTGTTTGCATAAAAAATTCCCCCTTGCGATATCGTAGCAAAGAGGAAATTTTTTTGCGTCAGAGAAAATGGGTTAGAATTTGTATTGTAAGCCAAATGTTGTCCCCGTATTGGTTAAGTCATTGTTATTATAAAATGAGGCCCCCATAGCTTCGCATAATTTAGCATATTTACTGGAACGATCTGATCCACCGGCAAAACAATTGCGACCATAAAAAGAACGGTTTCCATGAGGAAAATAAATTACATACGCATTATACAGCGTTTGTATGTTCATACATGTCGCCCGATCATACGTAGCATCTATCACACACTTGCCCCACGGGTAGGTACACGTGCTTTTATTTTCGGACAACGTGCAACCCGTCGGCTCTACCGCTAACGCTTCAAAATCACTCGTGTATGTGCCGTTGGCTAAATAATACGATTCTTCGGCGTCGGCAATACTGTTAGTAAGTGCCATGAGTGTAGAATAGCGGCTTTTCATCACAGCTTTTTCGTACTGCGGCACAGCCACCGCCGCTAAAATACCGATGATTAAAACTACCACTAATAATTCAATTAGCGTAAATGCTTGTTTGTTTTTCATACAACCTCCTTTTTATCACTAAATAAAATGTAGCAAAAAAAAAAACGATGTCAAGCCCCCTCCGCTTTTCTGACGGCAGAAAAGCTACAAAAGACCGCCGCCCCGGGGCACCACAAAAAG